>JAJAZF010000183.1 GCA_026785875.1 Chamaesiphon sp.
CAAGGCGGTTAGGACATCGATTGTAGGGGCGGGTTTATGCTAGAGATGCCCGAAATTTACCGATAACTTCAGAACAAAACCCGCCCCAACCGCCAAGGCAATCGACAATCGATTGTAATATGTCCTAACGCCCTTGGCGGTAGTAATATTCGAGTCGATTTTGGATCGAGATAGCTAGTAATTGCGGAGAAGTGTCTGCCTGAACTTCAATAATTAGAGCCTCACTGGGATCGGGTGCTTCTAGAGTTGCTAGCTGATTGCACAGCATAGTAGACTGCATAAAATGCCCCTGTCGCTGCTCCAGCCGCGCCTGAAGTAACTCTGGTGATACTTGGAGATAGACAAACCGTACAGACTGCAAATCTACTGGAGTAAGCTGCACTCGATAGGATTTTTTGAGCGCGGAGCAAGCTAAAATCATCTGCTCACCCCGAGCTATTTTTACCGCAATTAGCGTCTCCAGCACATTTAGCCACGGTACGCGCTCTGCATCGCTCAATGGCTCACCACGAGACATTTTGGCAATGTTTGCTGGTGGATGATAATCATCTGCATCTACAAACAACCAGCCTGTGAACGCACTCAAGGCTTGCCCGATCGTGGTTTTGCCACTGCCACTAACGCCTATTAATACGATGACCATGTTGTTAGTCGCACGTGAATTGAGAGCTACTGCTTCAATCATAATCTGGCTGACAATTTTTAGTTATCAAAAGATTTCCAGCAGGGGATGCACGATCGACATCAAGGCTCGTGCATCCCCTGGTACTCGACTTGTCCGATCGCGAACATCCTCGACTGACGTGTACGATCGAACAGCTAAAATAAACCGATCGCCAACTCAAAGCCAATTCAGCTCAGGAAAAAAAGATTGAGCACAAATCCTTCGTACCAATTTATTTATAACGACATCTACCGATCGACTAGGCTCGATCGATCCCCTGAATGTATTAAGCTACATCGCTCTATCAAAAGATATAAATACCGCTGAAATTCACTATTAAATATCTGTACATGAGACTCTAAGAGCGCGGGTTGAATTCAATCTAGGACTCTCGCTCTCGACGTAATTTAGTAAATTTTATTAAGAGTTATTAGACGATCGATAACTCTTACTTTTGACAGAGTTAGCGATCGAATTTATTGAATAAATTGAAACATATCAGGAATGTTAATTTTACTTGACACAGTGCTGTAATTGCTTGTGGATTAACTACGCATCAGATTGACAGATGACCGATAGAATTTATGAGGACTTTTAAATGGCTGGACAACTATGTTGGCTTCCGAAATTGGGATCTAATGGCAAACTATCTCTACATCTTCGATTAGAACCCTATCATCCGTGGAAGCCTCACACAGCATTCCCTCATCTGTGCAGTGCCGACTATCCGATTCCTAACGGATCGAAAGGCTGGGCAACTTGCCAGAAACTGATCGCATCTGGATGGACGGTAATCCCCACCAACCAAGCGCGGAAATCTTTTGACGTACCCGTCCGCAGCTTAATCAGTTTAGCTAGCGATTCAAATTTGAATTAATCGCCGATCGAAAGCATTGCGAGTACATCACCACAAGAGCATCTGGAGCAAAGATCCAATGACAAATATTCAAATTCAAACCACCCCCACAGAGCGGAAAATTCGCTATGCAGTCGTAGGTTTGGGGTGGTTTGCCCAAGCAGCAGCTTTACCTGCCTTTGCTAATGCTGAAAATTCTGAGCTGGTGGCACTAGTTTCTGGCGATCCGACTAAACGTACTGAAGTCGCCAAAAAGTATGGGATTGAAGACACTTATACATATGCCCAATATGATGAATTATTAGCCAGCGGGACGATAGATGCTGTCTACATCGCCTTGCCCAATCACATGCACTGTGAATATACTGTCAGAGCCGCTCAAGCGGGGATTCATGTACTGTGTGAAAAGCCGATGGCAGTCACTGTTGCCGAGTGCAAGCAAATGATCGCCGCTGCAAAGGAAAATCAGATTAAACTGATGATTGCTTATCGCCTCCACTTGGATGCAGCTAATATGGAAGCAGTGGAGATCGTCAAATCGGGTCAAATCGGCGAACCCCGATTCTTTAACTCGATCTTTGCCCAGCAAACCGAACAAAACAATAGCCGGATGAAGGCAGAATCTGGCGGCGGGACGCTTGCAGATATCGGGATCTATTGTATTAATGCCGCCCGTTACATCTTTCAAGCCGAGCCGATCTCAGTGTTTGCCACAAGTGCCAGCAAGGATGAGGAACGCTTTCAAGAAGTAGCCGAGATGACTAGTGCGATTCTGCGTTTTCCAGGCGATCGTTTGGCGACTTTTACCTGTAGCTTTGGTGCTGCCAAGATTTCCAGCTATCAAGTTATGGGCACCACAGGCAACCTGCATGTAGAGCCAGCTTATGCTGTTTGGGCACACATCAAGCATGTTCTGTCGATCGATGATGAAGGCAAACAGGAGCGCAGCTTTGAGCCACGCGGTCAGCTTACGGCAGTATTTGTTTACTTTTCTGACTGTATTTTGGACGACAAAGAGCCAGAACCATCGGGACAAGAAGGGTTAATCGATATCCAAATTATCCGCGCTCTGGCTGAGTCGATCGAGACTGGTGGCTTTGTGGCAATTGAAGGCATCGAACCGCCGCCTCAGCGACCTACTGCGGCGCAAACGATCGAATGTCCTCCAGTCAAGGAGCAGCCCGAACTGATTCATGCTGCCGATCCTGCTGGCAAATCTTAACCGCTCCTCAACCGCCAAAAATTACTGTACATCTGATGTCTCTTGCGAGTTTTACTGCAAAGTCTTTACGCTGGCGACTTACTCTGAGATGCTTTCTACCTAATTTTCCCCTAGCTTTGATTCGATTCTTAGATCCGAAGGTTATTTCAACAAGTACGACGATCCCGATCAAAACTATTAGCCAAGCTAAATCGGTCGAGCCTGAGATTTTTGATATTCCCGATCTTTGTGCTGCCAATATTTCTCGACAGTTGCTTTGGCAGCGATTGCATTTTGATACTCACTACCACCTTCAGCGATTAATCTCTCTTTAACTTGCTTACGGAGATCTGAGATAATTTTACCATTAATTTTACGCGTCTGCGACCAATCCAAAATCGGTTGTGGATAGTAACTATCGGTATATTTTCCTTCAATAATTTCACTGAGACTATAACCTTGCAATTCTGGAATCCAGTAATAAATAAAACTTAGATCGGGATCTTTTTCGGCAATGTTCTTGTTGGGATTGTAGATCCGAAATGTTTCGCTGAGGGGATTGGTGACACCCGCCTGCATCTGCCATTGCCAATTATCGTTGGCAAAGCCTACCGGAGGTAATCGCCAGATCGCCATCTACCAAATAGTTCATATAATGTTTGGCTCCATGATGCCAAGAGATTCCACAATTTATGGTCAAAAATGTGGCACACATGGCACGCATCCGAAAATTCATCCAGCCCATCTCTGTGAGCTGTCGCATACTCGCATCAACTAGGGGAAAACCAGTCATCCCTTCTTGCCAAGCTTGGAATAATTCAAGCTGGTTCGGGTGGAGTTCATCGGGCTGATACCAAGAATCGAATTCTGGGTAGCGATTCTCATAAGCTACTTCTGGATGGAAGTACAACCTTTGAGTAAAACTATCATGCCACCGTAAGCGATCTCGAAAAGCTTTGAGCGAAAATTCGGCTTTTTCTCGACCTGTAAGTTCAGCGACTCTTGCTTTGGTAGACTGATAAACAGTCCGAGTCGAAATCGTCCCAAATGTGAGATGTGGCGATAGATGTGAGGTTGCTCCTTGCTGTGATAACCACGGGCGAGACAGTTTCCAATGATAACCATTAAATCTAGTTGTGAGAAATGAATCTAATGTATCTCGCGCCTTTGTTTCACCCCCAGTGAAGTAGACTTTTTCCACATCCCAAAATTCTCGATATTTATGTTTTAGTTCGTCAAAAGTCAGTTGAGGTAGATCGATCGAAATACTCGGTGTATTGACCGATCGAGGTGGTTGATATTGTGGTTGTCGTTGATAAATATAGTATTCATTAAACCATTCTTCGCGCCGCTCGATCGATTGCAAAAAGTTATTTAATCCCAGATGACAATCGAGATTTAAATCTCGATAAAAATCAACGATAGTTTTATCTCGACTAATTCCATATTCTACTTGGACATCGCGATTAAAGAATAGTTTAGGGCGACTGCCTTGTTGGATTAACTGTTTGGTTAAGTCTTGAATAATTAGAGCTGAATTGCCCTCGAATAATGTTAAATGGCTACCTAAATCTTGCAGATTACGATTTAAATCTGCTAGAGATTCAAACAAAAATCTCACCCTAGCTTTACCAATATCAGCCCAGGTGTAAAACCAAGGATCGATAATAAAGAATGGTAAAACTGGGGCGTTATTGGCAGTTGCCAGCGTAACGATTTCATGATCGATCGTAAATCCCGACGAAACCAAAGCAGGTGCATAATTTAATCGATCTTCTTCTGGCAAGCAAACTTTACTTAAATGCTCCAAATCTTTGAGTGAAATAACTTCACTCATCAGATAGATTCATTAGAGCTGGATCTGCCCCAGATCCGGCTATCGCAAATCGATTTTAGCATTCTCAGTCATATTTTCCTGTTCACCAGTGGTCGCTGCTTTAATAAAACCAACGGTTTTGGCCACCCAATTGGCTGGGGCATCCCAATATTCTGCTTTAGTTGCGTTCACTTTCAGCAGGGCCATATCGGGTTCGTCAAGTTCTTTGGGAAACCAGGCTTTTAGTTCCGGCTGCCAAAGTTCCTGAATTTTGGCGGGATCTCTCACTAGTTCGGCGGTGCCAGAGAGAGAGACATAGCACTGCTTGTCAGGATCAGAGAAACTCACGTTGACCTGATGATTTTGATTCACTTCGGTTACTGTATGCGAACTAGCGTAGACAAAAAACCACAGGTCGCCGTTTGCTTCTACTTCACCGTTGGTAGACATCGGACGGCTCCGCAGACAGCCATCGTCATCGAGCGTCGTCAACATACAGAAGTTAATGTCTTTCATCAGGTCGCGTAATTTTTCCAAGGAGCGATCTGAATCAGTTGTGTTTTCCATTGGATTTATTTTTTTGGTGAGGGGACATTAGTTAGAGGTGGGAGCGATTCTGACTAATGGCGGTTAGGTGCCTACGGCTGTTGGCTGTCGATCGAGTAGTACTGACAAGCCATCGACACTCATCCCAGTTAAGTCGGGGAGGAGTAGATCGGCACCCGAAAAATCTTGACCTGATGTTGCGGCTCCAGGGGTGGCAATGGTAAAGATCCCAGCGGTTTGGGCTGCTGCCATACTCACCGGAGTATCCTCGATCGCGATCGCCTCATCGGCATTGAGTCCGAGCTGTTGGAGACAATAGAGATAGGCATCTGGTGCTGGTTTGATCCGATCGATCCGATCGATCGTCACAATCGTAGCAAACCGCTCGAAAGGTAATATCCCCGCCAATGCTGCTTTAAGTCCATTGACATTTTCGCGGCTAGTCGATGTGCAAAACGCCACCTGGATGTTTTGGCTGATACATGCGTCGATGAGTTCGACTACACCCGGACGGGGCTGCAAATCAGCTCGATCGAGCATGGCGACATAATCTGTGGTTTTAGCCTGGTGCAGGTCGGCAATTGCGGTATCTGTTACCTCCGCATTTACCGAATTAGCATCTCGATAAGCTCGAATCCGCGTTTGACCACCATTAAGTTTGAGGAGATCGCGATAGGTTTCGGCGTTCCAGTCCCAATCGAGTCCGGCTGCTTGAAATGCTTTGTTGAATGCTTGACGCTGGATATCGGAAGTTTCGGCAATTGTGCCAATGGCTCCAAAAATTACTGCTTTGAGTTGGGACATAATAAATGGTGGAACGTAATGAACTTATTAATTATTACTTAATCAACCTTTACCCTCTACGCCCTTAACAACACTGGTTCAGCATCGATTTTAATCCGAAACAATGTGTAGGGCTTTTCGCGGAGGTCTTGCCCTTGCTGGTACTTAGGTTGACGGTGCAATTGGTTGGCGATGACATAGAGATAACCATCGGCAGCAAGTGAGAGGGTGTCTGTCCACATGAGGCGGGGATCGGCTACGACTGTTTCCCACGTTCCCAGAGCTGGTCGCCGGAGAATTGCTTGATGCTCGAAGTTGGTGGCGTAAATATATCCGGCTGCGTCGGATTCGAGTCCGTCGGCACAGCCGCCTTTGTCGCCTTCATCGATGACAAAGGCGGCAACCGTTTCCCGATCCATCGTGCGATCGATTAGTGCTTCGATCGCTACACTATACAGCCGCCGACTAATCAATGGACAGTAATATAAGCGCGTACCCTCAGCAGAGATCGCAATGCCGTCTATACCCATTTTCATCGGTCTGGTAGTACCATCCCGATCGCGTTCCATCAAGGGTTGTCCTTCGACGATGGGGATACAACCCGATGGTGGCTCTGCTGCTGTGGTAGGATCGTTATGTAACTTGCGCCAGCTTTCGCCAGATGCCAGATCCACAACAATAATCCCATTTGGCCCTTGGTCGGATGAATCAGTAATAAAGGCGATCCCGTCAGCACCCGATCGCATGTCGAAGCGGATATCATTGAGATAAGTTGTTGGTAGTGCTACATCCTCGGGGAAAAGGATAGTTTTGGTGACGCGATCGCTCGTCAGATCTACACATACCAATTTGGGGCCACCGTACTGGGTTGGCTGAAACATCGGACTACCTGTATCGAGTATCCACAGTCGATCGATCGGATCTACCACCACACTCTGGACGGATACGAGGGCGGCGGCGAGGTTGTCTGGTTGAGTTTGATTAAAGGCTAGATCGGGATAAGGAACAGCTTTTCCGTCGCGGATTTCCGCTACCGTAAACTCAACTTCATCACCCCATTTGGGAAAGTTAACAAAGATCCGACCTTGATGGGAGACGGTGACACCTGTAGGCATTGGACCGTCGAATTGAGCGACTGTTTCGAGTGTAGCGGTGGTCGAGGCGACTGGCAATTTTTGCAATTGACTAACCATTAGACTTGTCTCCTTGGCGGTGGATTTGCACAGAAATTTAGTTATCTGTTTTGGTGCTATCGCGTAACTCAGCCGCACTTCTTTTCGCTACTTCTGGATACATTCCCCCAAACTCTTTGATGGCATCCGCTGATTGTTCGCCAATTCTTTTGAGTTTTTCGACAGGCTGACCTTTAGTTTCACGCGCCTGTTGTTCCCATTCCGCAGTTGTTTTGGGTCTTTGGGGGTCTTCTTGTTTCATCATTGCATCTAGTCGATCGACTGTAGCTTGGCTGGGGAGATCTGGATCGACATTGGTTGTGAGCAACATCAAACCGACTAGAATCATTGGTAAAAATTGTTTGATATATAACCTGTTAAGTAAAGTACCAACTTTAGTAATTGCTCCGAAAATCAAACTAGACATAAAAATCTCCGTTCTGGTAAATATCATTGATAACTTAATCGATCGCATTAAATCATAACTAATAATACCTATAACAATATTAAAAGTTTCTCTCTCAAAAGGTAGAGATTGATTTTATCAAAGCAGAGTAAAATAATTGCGATCTAATACTTTAATTAAGATTTCGCTCGACTTATTAATTATTTGAGCAGTTATCTTCGATCCTCACCCAGCCATAAAGATCCCCTGTCTTGACGCGATCGATCGAAACAGGGGAATCAGAAATCTGGCGTTGCTGAATTAGATATCCTGCTAAAGCAGATATATTTGTGGTGCCTAAGCACCCATAGGTTCGGTATATCCTTGGATATTTTCTGGCTCAAATTGGCGCAATATGCGAGTTGCTTGACGGGTGAGTTCGTCGGTACCCTCGACGATAATTAGGTATTTACCAGCATTGAGACGATTGCGGTAGGGCAAGGCATCGCCGCTACCGATCGTTAGCCCAATTGTGCGGCCACTCAGATAGGCTCCCAGTACCCCAGCAGCAGCACCGAATATACCACCAATGATATGATTACCAATTGGCGCGATCGGTAAAAGTTGAATGCTTGTCAACCAATTAAATGCGAAACCTGCCACAAAGCCAAAGGACATCAGCCAGTACAATTCGCGCTTTGTTTCTTTGCTAGCTGCAACATTAGGATTAATCAGCCCATATTCATCAGCACTTTTATAACCTTCGCCTAAAACATTAATTTGGTTACTTGGCAAGCCTTCTTTTGCTAAAGCAGAGTAGGCGGCTTCGGCTTGACTTCGATCGGATAAAACTGCAACGAGGTAGTTCATAGAGAAGTGGGGAATGGCTCCAGAGTGGTGAGTGGGCTGTCTAATAAACCTGGTTTAAGTACGATCTTGATGCAGCTATCTTTCTTATGTTTGAAGATTTCGTAGCCGTGAGGTGCTTGCTCTAGGGGCATCGTGTGAGTGATCACAAATGAGGGATCGATGTCGCCATTCTGAATGCGATCGAGTAATTTGGGCAGATACTTATGAACGTTAGTTTGTCCGGTTTTCATGGTTAAACCCTTATTCATAAACGCGCCCATCGGGATTTTGTCTACCAACCCAGTATAAACACCTGGAACTGAGACTGTACCGCCTTTGCGGCAAGCTACAATTGCTTGGCGGAGGACATTAGGTCTGTCGGTTTCGAGCTTGACAGCTTGCATCGCTTTATCGTAGAAACCTTCTAAACCCATGCCGTGGGCTTCCATCCCCACTGCATCCATCACGGCATCCGGCCCACGTCCGCCCGTCATTTCTTTCAAAGCGTCCCCGACCTCGATTTCTTCATAATTGAGGACTTCAGCCCCACTGAGCTTCGCCATCTGGAGTCGTTCGGGCACGCGGTCGATCGCAATTACTCGCTCTGCGCCCAGCATCAAGGCACTCCGAATCGCAAATTGTCCGACGGGGCCACAACCCCAAATCGCTACCGTATCCCCAGGCTGAATATTACAGTTTTCGGCTGCCATATAGCCAGTGGGGAAGATATCAGTCAGAAATATCACCTGTTCGTCAGTCAGTCCGTCGGGGATCTTGAACAAACCCACGTCAGCAAACGGAACGCGGGCATATTCTGCTTGTCCGCCAGCATAGCCGCCAGTCAGATGAGAGTAGCCAAATAAACCCGATGGCGAATACCCCATCAGTTGTTCGACTCCCCAGGGACTAGGGTTAGAGTTGTCACACTGTGATGTTAACTGCCGATTACAGAAAAAACACGAGCCACACGCGATCGTAAATGGGACGACGACTCGATCGCCAATTTTGACGTTAGTGACTTTGCGACCTAGTTCTACCACCTCGCCCATAAATTCATGCCCGATGATATCCCCCTTTTGCATCGTGGGATTCAAGCCGTTATATAAGTGCAGATCGGAGCCACAAATCGCTGTGCTAGTAATTTTGACGATCGCATCACGCGGATTGATAATCTTTGGATCTGGTACTGTTTCGACCTCGACTTTATTGGTACCTTGCCAGCATACTGCTCTCATAATAAATTCTCCTTGGTTAGCAATCAATGATAATGGTGTTACCCAGCCCTGCCTTGTAAAAGGGGGATGTTCTAGCTCCCTCCCCTCGATCGGGGGAGGGCTGGGGCGGTTCCTGAAGCTCAACGAAGGATGGGGTAAACATCTCCGCCGCGACTCAACTCCTAACTCCGTCGTCCAGAAGATTGACCTTCAATAGTGGCAAACTCCCCTGCTTCCATCAGCATTTTGAAGCGACGTAAATCTTCGCCGATTTGCTGTTCGGGATTTTCGCCAAATACCTTGGCGATCGCCGCAGTCAAACCGCCACCAGGGGGGCTGTACTCCATCACCACCTTTACTTCTGTCCCGCGTCCTGGCGGTGCGGATTGGAACCGCACAAAGCCAGAATTCGATACATCTGCGCCTTCTACCGATGCCCAAGTAATTAATTGATTTGGTCGATCGGTAATGATTTCGGCATCCCACTCGACGCTAGCACCCAGCGGTGCATTGGCGATCCAATGCGATCGCGTCTCACTGATTACAGTTACCGATTTCAGATGCTTCATAAAGGTGGGCAAGTTCCCAAAATCGTGCCAGAAGGTATATAACTCTTCAGGTGACTTATTTTGGATCGTCACAGTTTTTTCGACCCGAATTGGCTTGTCCAATCCTGCTGCTTCCGTAACCGTATCAGCCAAACTCTTTTGTCCGGCGGCACCGTGATAGGCTAAAGTGCCACCTGCGATCGCCATCAGCGCACCCCGCAAAGAACGTTGGCTCAATCCCGTCAATACCAGTGCGCCACCTGTAATCAAAGATCCCCACCGTTCGGTATCCCCAACATTTTCAGGTGATTTGTTACTACTAGTCGATTTTATTTCCATCTCAATTACCTTCTAATTAAACAGTTGACAGTTGCGGTTCGCGCCCTGGAGGTTCCCTCCAGATTGAGCGAAACAAGACAGACAGTTGACAGTTGACAGCGGCTTGCGCTCTAGAGGGAGCCTCTAAATCTCGCTAACAACTGTCAACTATTCCTTCAGAATATTGGCGGCGATCAGAGCTAATGCTCCCAAGCCAGCAGCGGTGCCCCATTTAACCGCTGGATGGAAGTCGAACCAATCCAAGAAACTAGGGATAGTCTTATCCGTAAAATCTCCCGTCGTCGTGTTGTATCCTTCGATCGGTTCAAATAGATTATTGGGGTCGTCTGTGGCTTTGATCCGCTCGGTGCGTTGTCCTGGAACGGCGATGGCACCGACGAGGGTATCAGTCAAATCTGGTACGAGCTTTTGTAACAAGTCAATTACCCGCCCCACATCACCTACAATCATGTCGCGAGTGGGATTTTCGGCAGCATGTAAGATGGCTTCAGCTACTAGACTGGGCTGATAGTAAGGTGGTATTCCGGTTGGCATCACACCCAGTTTTGTCCGCGCTTTATTGTAAAATGGGGTGTTGATTACCGAGGGCAGGATATTGGTAATACTAATTGGAAACCCTTCTTGCTTTAGTTCCGATCGCAGTGAATCGAGAAAGCCTTCCATCCCATGTTTCGAGGCTGAGTAAGCCGATTGCAATGGCATCGAGCGACGAGCTTCCACTGAAGAAACAGCGATAAATGCGCCGCGTCCAGTCTGTCTGAGGTGAGGCATCGCCACCATCGCGCCATAAACCGACCCCATCAAATTCACGTCGATGACCCGCTTGAACTCTTCAGGCGTGACTTGCTCGAAGGGGGCAATAATCCCAGTTCCCGCCGCATGTACCCAAGTGTCCAACCGTCCGTAGCGATCGATAGTTCTATCGACAATACTCTTTACCTGTTCAAATTCCGCCACATCAGCAGGAATCGCGATCGTATCTCCCCCCAGTGCGGTGATTTCATCAACTAATGATGCCAATCCTGACTCAGTACGGGCAGAAACTACTACTTTAGCGTTGCGCTTGGCAAACTGGAGCGCGGTTTCTCGCCCAATGCCACTGGAGGCTCCAACAACGGCAACAACTTGTTGTTCGATCGGTTTGAGTTTCATTTGCAGTTAGTTAGACTTTGCTATTTTGGTATCTTAACAATCCAAATGCTAAGTGTCTTCTCTCTCAAGAGGGAGATTACCTGTCTATCTTTTGGTAGATTGAATTCCGATCTAGTTTTGCTATTACTAAAGTTACATGTCAAAAAAAATATCAAATGTAGAAATTGATAAATAAAACTTTATCACAAACAAAATATGGCACAAGATCCACCAGATCTGGGTAATCAGGTATTAAGTAAAGTCGTAGAGATTGGCATTGCTACTCAGTTAGACCACTCCGAAGAGATCGATGTTGATATTCGTACCAATCCTGGGAGCTTCATCCAAGGAAAAGTAGATTCTATCGAAATCTCTGGTAAGGGATTGGTAGTCAAGCAAGATTTACGGGTAGAAACTATTACCATCAGCACCGATGAGGTATCAATTAATCCCCTCAGTGCGGTCTTCGGTAATATCGAACTCACTCATCCCACCGATGCCGAAGCCCGAATCATATTGACTGAAGCCGATATCAATCATGCTTTTTGCTGTGACTATGTTCAAACCAAATTACGTGGTTTGAAGATGGATATGGATGGGCATCCGGTCACGATCGACGTGCAACAAGTCACATTAGATCTTCCAGGTGAGAACAAATTCGTCATCGCTACAACTTTTTTGATGAGAGAAGAAAATGAGGTGAAAAGTTTTTCGGCAACTGCGATTCCACAAATTCATGAGAATGGGAATCGGATTTCCTTAGAGATTTTAGCGGCAGAAGGTCAAGGTTTAACTCTCAAACTGATTATGGTGATTTTTGAGCAACTCTCAGCTTTATTAGATTTACGAAACTTTAATATCCCAGGGATCGCACTCCGATTGGATCGATTAGAAGCTCAACAAGGCAGACTAGTCATTCATGCCAAAACTCAAATCGCGCAATTACCTTCCATCTAAATTTTAATAATTAACCTTTAGGCGTACAAACCATGACTCAAGTTCCCAGCATTCCCCCATTTATCGAAAGCAACGATCGCGAGTTTCATGATAGCGGCGTACAGAGTACAGTTGCGATCGCCGGACATCCTCTCCATCCCCTCCTCGTCACATTTCCGATCGCTTTCCTCTCAGGTGCTGCGGGAGCAGATCTGGGGTATTGGCTCACTCACGATCCCTTTTGGGCGCGGGCGGCGATCTGGCTGATTGGTGTGGGGTTTGTGTCGGGGCTGGTTGCAGCCGTGGCTGGGATGTCCGACTTCCTGAGGATCGATCGAGTCCGCAAGCGCAGCGCGGGCTGGATTCACATGACTGGCAATATTACCGCAATGGTGCTGACATTAATTAACTGGGCGTTGCGCTGGAATAATGTTGAGGGGGCGATTTTACCGTTGGGATTGATTATTTCCACGCTCGTCGCATCACTCCTAGCAATCGGCGGCTGGTTCGGAGCCGAACTAATCTATCGCCACAAAATTGCGGTGATTGGTGATAGTAGCCGCTATGAACCATAACTAGGGTTTCACTCGTTAATAGATACAAAGGCTTCTGTCACAAGCCTTTGTATTTAGTAGTAATGGTCGAAATGTCTTAACCGTGGCAACTGCTATAGCAATCCTAAATCGGCAGCAGCCCAAGTATCACGCCTCCGCCATTGACTATCCACTATTCACCATTCACTGAGAAGGGAGTATGCACGAAACACGGGACAGCATTACCGATATTTGGGGCGATCGCGCACCCAACAATGGCGAGTGGCAAGAACGGATCGATGAACGCACGATCGAGCCACCTGAACACTGGGTGCAGTCTGCCTGTGTGTTGTGTTCCAATGGCTGTGGCATGGATATCGGTGTCAAAGATGGCAAAATTGTCGGGGTCAGGGGTCGCGGAATCGATCGAGTCAATCGTGGACGGCTCGGCCCCAAAGGGTTACACGGCTGGATTGCCAACCATAGTCCCGATCGCTTGACTACACCGCTAATCCGGCGCAATGGGCGATTGGAAGCCGCAAGTTGGGATGAGGCAATGGATCTGATTGTGGAACGCTCCCAAACGATTCAACAACAGCGTACTGCTGGCGCAATTGGCTTCTACACCAGCGGGCAACTGTTTTTAGAGGAGTACTACACGCTGGGGGTCATCGGCAAGGCTGGGCTGGGTACACCGCACATGGATGGTAATACGCGGCTGTGTACTGCTACCGCCGCCGCCGCGCTCAAAGCTACTTTTGGCAGCGATGGACAGCCAGGATCTTACACGGATCTAGATACTACTGCCGCAATTTTGCATATCGGTCATAATATTGCCTCTCAACAAACGGTGCTGTGGGCGCGGATTCTCGATCGACTCGCTGGCAAAAATCCTCCCAAGCTAGTGGTCATCGATCCGCGTCAAACCTATACAGCCAAGGAAGCCGATGTACATCTAGCACCCAAGGTCGGCACTAATATTCCGGTGATGAATGGGTTGCTAAATTTAATTATTCAAGCCGGACACATCAACCCTGAGTATATCGCCGCCCATACGGTGGGATTTGAAACGCTCACAGCAACGGTGAGCCAATGGACACCGGAACGAGTCGAGCAGGTGGCGAATGTACCCGTGCGGGATCTTCAAGCAGCAGCCGAAATTCTGGGCACCGCTCGATCGCTTGTATCTACTGTATTACAAGGCGTTTACCAATCGATGCAAGCCACCGCAGCCGCTTGTCAAGTCAACAATCTGCACCTAATTCGGGGACTAATCGGCACGCCTGGGAACGGGATTATGCAAATGAATGGGCAACCCACTGCTCAAAATACGCGCGAATCTGGAGCTGATGGCGATCTACCTGCTTTTCGGAACTGGGACAATCCCGACCACATCGCCGACCTCGCACGGCTGTGGAACGTCGATCCGATGGTGATTCCGCACTGGTCGCCACCAACTCATTCGATGCAAATCTGGCGGTATGCCGAGCAGGGTTCGATCGAATTGCTGTGGATTAGCGGCACCAATCCGGCGGTATCATTGCCCGAACTATCCCGCGCCCGCAAGATTTTACAAAAAGAGGATTTGTTTGTCATCGTCCAAGATGCCTTCATGACGGAAACCGCCGAACTGGCAGATGTCGTCCTACCTGCGGCAATTTGGGGCGAAAAAACGGGTTGTTTTACGAATGTCGATCGTACCGTACATATCTCCCATCAAGCGATCGACCCACCTGGTGAAGCTCGCGCCGATTTGGATATTTTTCTCGATTATGCGCGGCGGATGGACTTTCGCGATCGAGATGGTGCACCCTTAATTAAGTGGCACAACTCCGAACAAGCCTTTGAAGCCTGGAAGGAATGTACTCGCGGTCGTCCTTGTGACTACACGGGGATGAGTTACGCCAAACTCAGCCAAGGCTCTGGCATTCAATGGCCGTGTAACGAAAAATATCCCGATGGTGCATCCCATCTCTACACCGATAGCCATTTTAATACTGACTACGACTACTGCGAAACCTACGGTCACGATCTAGATACTGGTGCCGCAACTACACCGGAGGAATACCGCGCCGACGATCCCAAAGGTAAAGCCTTTCTCAAAGCTGCCGACTACCTGCGACCCTACGAAGAACCCGATGCCGAATATCCCCTCTGGCTGACAACTGGGCGCGTCGTCTATCACTTCCACACCCGCACCAAAACCGGACGATCGCCAGAACTCAATCGGGCGGCTCCTGATGCTTTCATACAGATTTCCGAGCCAGATGCAACTCAGTATGGCATTGCCGCAGGGGACTCTATCGCAGTCACCTCTCGACGTGGCAAAATCATTGTCCCCGCCCGCATCGGTGACATCATCCCAGGAGTGGTATTTATTCCCTTCCACTACGGCTACTGGGATAATGGCAATCGCACCCGCGCAGCCAATGAACTGACACTTACCGAGTGGGACCCGATCAGCAAGCAACCCCACTTTAAGTATGCGGCAGTAAAAATTAACAAAGTGGAGGCTTAACAAAATTTAGGTGTCTACTTAACCAAAGTTGCTACCTATAACCTAAGCGGTTAGAAACCGCTCCTCTGCAAGGCAGACACTGCGCGAACGGCAGGCTTCGCCAACGCGAACTAATAAACTAGTCCGCCATCAACTGTCAACTGTCAACTGTCAACTGTCAACTGTCAACTGTCAACTGTCAACTGTCAACTGTCAACTGTCAACTGTCAACTATCAACTATTTAAAATGCACATCGGCAACTATTTGGCATTGATTCACGGTAGCGAACAACAACTAGCCGATGCACTGGACACCATCGCCGCACATCACGGGGATGAACCGGATATTTTACAAACCTGCCAACTGCTGGCATGTTGGTCGCGTCAACATCTAGAACTACTCAAACCCATAGTCGATCGCTATTCCGAGGACAAGAACGACGAACCCGAACGCTTGAGCAGCACCTTATTTGACGAACCGCGTAATGGTAGCCTCGCCTTACTCCGCGACTTGCACGATCTTTGGCTCCTGGCTCACGAAGTGCAACTGTGCTGGACGGTACTCATTCAAGCCGCCCAAGCATTGCGCGATCGCGAGTTACTAGCAACCTGCCAGCAGTGCAGTGTAGACACCAAGCGGCAAATTTCCTGGCTGATGACCCGTATCAAACAAGCCGCGCCTCAAGCCCTCGTAGTGGCTGCTTAGGATCTAAACAGATGACTCATCGATCGCCCACCCCCACTCATCTGACATTCTGGATTAGCAAAATTCCCGATCTGGTCTGGGCACCCACGATCGCGGGATTTTTGATATTAGTGGTGGGACTGTTCGGACTCGCAGCCCATCAACCTTTGATTTTCCCAAGTTTAGGGCCGACTGCCTTTTTGCAAGCAGAACTACCAAGCTTGCCGTCCTCTCGACTTTACAACACGATCGTCGGACATTTATTAGGCATGGGTTCGGGCTTGTTAATTGTGACGCTGTTGGGAGCTAGTGCTGCTCCATCGGTGCTGGCAACCGGAGAATTAACGCCAATTCGCGTGTGGGCATCTGTACTGGCGATCGTGTTAAATCTGCTGGCGGGACTGGTGTTAAAAGCCTCTCATCCTCCAGCCGCCGCCACAACACTACTGTTTGCCCTGGGAGGTTTCAAACCCACGTTGCATGAAACGATCGTGGTGACAATTGGTGTTCTAATCGTGGCAATTATCGGCGAGATCCTGCGTCAACTTCGGATCAAAGCAATGGCTTAAATGAACAAATTCGACTACACACTAGATTTTAAGACGATCGATTTTCGCCAGCAGCCCGAACTCTATCGCGTCGGTAAAGGCGAACAAGGCGTATTACTCGTAGAACCCTACAAAAGCGAAATATTACCCCATTGGAAATTTAGAACGCCAGATATCGCTCGTCAATCTGCACACGAGATTTATACCTTGTTTCTTAACTATAAGGAGCAGGGTGATTTTGTGGGGATGGATATGGCGCGAAAGTTTTTACAGATGGGCTACACTCGATCTCGTCGTTATGCCAATCACAAATCAGGGCGTAAATATGCTAAAGGTTCTAAAACTATTCTGCCCAATGAGGAAGATCCAATCAAGGCTGAATCTGCTAAAATTTTCTATGAAGTTTGGCAATTAGTCAAGATAGATCCAGATTATTTGATGATGCTCGATCGATATACAAAGCAGCAAGTTATCTAAAACAATGGTAGGGTCAATTGATGAATTGCCCCTACCACTATTTTCGATCCAAAAAAAGGAGGGTGGGCAGTGCCCACCCTCCTTTTTTAATCAAAGATTCTCCGCTGCTATGAAGTCGCTCGATTTGAATTAGCAGTAACAGCAGGAACCTTACCAAATCGCTCGATGACAGATATCATTAAAGCAATTAAGACGATTACACCTAGATCTCGACGAAAGTAAGTAGCACCTTGAGTGATTTCGAGAAATGACCAATAGAGGAGGGAACCAAAAGCTAATACATCTAAAGCAATTTTAACTTGACCTGTTTTAAAGACTAACTTGAGCAAAGTAGCTGCAATCCAAACCAGAATCGGTATATTAGGAGCTTGAGCGACGACAATCTCACCAGTGTTATCTCGAAACAATCGATCGAATAGATTATTATTCATGCCTGTAACAGAAATAAATTAAATAGTTGACAATTGA
>JAJAZF010000184.1 GCA_026785875.1 Chamaesiphon sp.
CAGACTTGTCGCATCTTGGATCAGACTTCCGCCGCCTAAGATCAAAACTTGGGACTCTCTGAGCGCGCGAATTACCGCACCACTATTCATTCGATCGTAACTTCTGACTCCATAGCTCTTGGAAGTAGCACGCGGATCGGCAGACAGTACTAAAGGTTTCACGTTTGGCGGTAACATCTCCAGCATCGACACCAGCAATGCTTCATCGCCACCATTACCTTTGCCATAATAACCACACAGCACAGCCTGAATCTCACTCATTTGGTCACACACCCGATCGATAACTTACAGGATATTTTACATCTTCAGCCAGTTGAATATTTCCACTGCTGTTAGTTCCAAGGGTATTTCTGTCAGTACGGGCATCAGATCGCTTTCACGATAGAGTTGTGGTTGTCTGTCAGAACGAAAAACGAGTACAGATCGATCGTCAGGATCTACTAACCAGCCTAGTTGACAACCATTTTGGATACAGTACAAAATATTATCGACTACCCGATTGGCACTTTGGTTGGGTGAGAGAATCTCAACTGTCCAATCGGGGGGAATCTGAATATCATCAACTAGTTCGCCGCGATCGTCAAACTCAATGTGTGCCCAAGCCAAGATCGCAATATCTGGAACGATTGCCCGCTCTCCAAAAACACAACGCAATTCAGGAAAAGCATAAGCGATCTGTTGTGCTTCCACGACTTCATTAATCGATCGAATCAATCTACTTTGCAGCCGAGAGTGTCGCGTTTTTGGCATTGGTTTGGGACAAATTACACCATTAATATATTCACTCGCTGGTTTTGTTTCTGACATCGCCAAAAATTCGGTCAGGGTAAGCTTGGAAGTGGCAATCGTCATGATGATTACGCCTGATAGTCTATTTTGAGTTTAACCGATCGACAGCTAGGTTAATTTATCGACATTGTGGGAAGTATAGATATAGTTCAACTATAATCCCCGCCTAATGTCGTTCCAAATCCAAAACACGGGTACTGCTTGCTTCCAAAGAGAACCGCTGACTGTCAGGCTCCGCAATCTGATTCATGACTATCCTGAAGGGGTAGGGATTGTCAAAGAGTTGATTCAAAATGCTGACGATGCTGGTGCAAAACGGATTCACATTACTTTTGACTGGCGACAACACGCTTGTAAGGGACTTCCAGCTCCAACGATGCGGGAGCTGATGGGCGCGGCGATGGTAGTTTACAATGACTCGACTTTTTCCGATGCGGATTTTGATAATATCCAGAGTTTGGGCGAAAGTGGCAAACGCGAGACATTATGGAAGACGGGAAGATTTGGCGTTGGCTTTAACTCGGTTTATCATGTCACCGATTATCCTAGCTTTATTTCACGCGATCGCATCGTCTTTTTCGATCCTCATGCTACTGCTATTCCAGGTACAAATGCAGGGGAACCAGGGCGGAGTTGGTTATTAGCTGACGGTTGGTGGGATTCTCCTGAATTTATGAATGTCTATGCACCTGGTGGCTTGGAGCCAGGAACGACTAATTTTAATGGTACGATCTTCCGTCTGCCCTTGCGAACTCCAGCGCAAGCAGAATGCAGCAGAATTCGGACTCAACCATTTCTCAGGGAAAAGAATGTCGAGCCGTTGTTGGCTGATTTGAGTCGGATGGGTGAGGAGTTTTTAATCTTCCTCAAATCAGTAGTTGAGATCGAGGTAAGATCGATCGAAAGTGATGGCAGTATCCGTAAATTATTGAGCATCACGACAACTAATGAAAGTGAAGTAATCGCGCAGCGAGAGCAACTACAGGCAGCCTTAAAGCAGTCTCCCGCCGATTTTTGGCAGATGTGTCAAAATCGACCTTCGGAGCTGCCTAGCGTTTCCTATCGGCATCAAATTCAAACGATTACGCCCGAAAATACCATTACTTCCGATTGGCGCGTAGTTGGAATGCTGCGGGTAGACAGACAAGAGCGGTTACTGGGAATTATTAAAGAATTAGCCGAGCAAAGAGAAAAAGCGGTACCTTGGGCGGGTGCAGCGGCGAGAATTTCGACACGTAGTACCGACGGCAAAGAAAGACCTTTTATCGGACGAACTTATTGCTTTTTGCCGCTATCTGAATCTGGCTTACCAATTCACATCAATGGCTTTTTCGATCTCGATTCTTCGCGGACTAAATTGACGAGTGGTAGTAATCTATCTGGGCGCGATGCAAATCGAGTGCAGTGGAATGAGTTGCTGATTAAATATACAGTGGCTCATGCTTGTGCTAGATTAGTACGAGATTTAGTTACAGATATTGGCGATACCGATCCGCAGCGTTTTTATAGTTTCTGGGCTGTCGATCCTGTCAAAGATATTGCCCTCGAACAACTATCCAAACATTTGCTCAAACTATTAGACGATCTACCAGTAATTAGAGCTACTCCCGCAGGGAAATGGTTTACACCTAGTGCTGTTAAATTACTAGCTACGGGAAGAGAGAAACTATTCGCTCCGTTGAGTGCTGATGGTTTAATTTTCCCCAATCCACCGTTACCCGATCGAATTATTTCAGCATTTACACAAGCAGAAATAAAGTTAGATAATTTTAGTACACGAAACCTGATAGATTATCTCAAAAGATCCCAAAGTTTAGGCTGCTCCCTTGAGAATGCACCATTACCCAGTTTACGGCGACGAGACTGGATCTATATTCTATTGGAACAATGTTTGAGTGGTAAGAATCGAGATCTTCAAGGTTTACCTTTAGCTTTGTTAGCAGATGGTTGTTTAGAAGTATTTGGTTATCAATCTCAAGCTAATATTTATACTGGAGAGCAAATTGTTAGAGATATTTTTAGTAATGTACCTGAGTGGTTTCTTGATGAAGATGTAATCAAAGATTTTCCTAGCTTAACTAACTGCGATGGAATTATTGATATGACTCCTACTCTCGTCGCAGAGAATCTACCCGCAGTCATCAACGAAGAAGAAATTTGTAATGCACTAAAGTTAGGTGATTCTCGATCGCCATATTTAGATTGGTTAATTAAAGTTTATCAGTATTTTACTAATCTAAATGGAGATCTACCTAACGAACTCAAGCAGGTTCCAATAGTACCAGGTAGTGACGGCAATCTTTATCGGGGCGGTTTAGTTGAAACGCCTTTACTGTGTAACGATCTAGGTAGTAATGTAGCTATTAGTCAGATCGTTATTTTCTTTAATATTGTATCCGTCGAGGCACCAGAAGCTCTGTTTTTAGCGATCGATAAATTCATCAAAAAGCATCCAGAGCAATTTATCTGGAGATTTAACTCCCTAGATCTAATAAGTACTCTAGCGACGCGAGGAAATTACCAGCTACCAGTCTATTGTAATTATTATCATCAGCTTTTGGATTTGCTAGTAGGTGATATTGGAATCATTAAAAATAATGAAGATTTCAAAACAAATCTCCGCCAACTAAAGATTTATCCGACTAACAATAATGAATTAGTCTCTCTAATCGACGAAAATGTCTATGTATTGGGTACAGATGATTTACCAGCGATCGATGGAGATCTACATCTGTTAAAATTGGGAGATGGTCAAACCTGGAAAGCCTTATTTGATATACTAGGCGTAAAGACACTCGATCGAGCTACCTTTATTCAAGATTTTCTTATTCCTAACTATGAGAAAGTTAATGATAGCGAACAACTAGCTGCTTTAACTTGGATTCGTGAAAATTATGATATCACGCTCAAAGAGATTAAAAAACGCGACGTGGAGAAAGCAAAAGAATTTAAACAGCTAATAACTAATACTCCGCTGGTATTGTGCGAAGATGGATATTTACACTCGATCGCACACATATACGATCCGCAGGAAATAGTAGTCAAAGATATTTTAGGCGATCGTGCGCCTATGCCCGATCGCAATTTTTATTCTAAAGATGCTGGAGATCCCAAAAACTCTGAAAACTGGAAAGATTGGCTCGATTTCTTTAGTAAGTTAGGAATGCTCAACGCTCTCAATCCTCAAGACTTACTAGATTTTGTTGATTCACTAATTGACAAAGCAGCACGAATTGGTGGTGAGAGCGTTGCTGAGTCTTGTCTGAAGGTTATTAAATATATAAATAATAATTGGAAAGAATTAAAAGATATAACAGTCGATTGTGGATCGACTAAGTTTGTTGAGTATTTAAAACAACGTGCTTGGCTTCCAGTCGAAATATCTCCCGATAATTTAAAAAGATATCCAGCCGCAATGATTCCAGCAGATCGACTATATGCAGCTTCTGAAGTTGCGATGTGGGATGATGGATATCTAATCGCCAGTCAACGCCCATTATTAGATCGGGCTTTATTTTTTAATCTAGAGCTTAAAAAGGCTTTAGGTTTAGATTTTGGACTAGATAACTGGGAAGAAGTCGTCACTCATTTAGATGAATTAATTAGTCTTTGGGGAGAAAGTGTATCTCAGGTATTACTTCCAGAAAACTTCGATCGATCTATACAACGAGTATATGAATTTCTCGCAAGTAGAAGTATTATTAATCAGTATGGAGATTGGTTGAGAGATCATTTTGAAAATACATCCTGTCTTTGGAATGGTACTGAATTTTTGCAAGCGAAAAACACCTTTCAGTCTGATATTAGTTACCTTCAACCTTGGCGCGCCCAACTTCAAACAGATAAACCAGAAATCCGAAAATTATTTGAAGTACTAGGGCAAAAATTAGTCCCTACTATTGATGACTATCTAGAACTAATAGACGAAATTGCTGAAGCTGCTGATGGCGAAGCATTAGGTAAAGATGATGCTAAATGTACGATCGAATTATTGCGCCGAATTGCCAATGAAGCTCAAGTAAATCGATCGATCTTAGATGACTGGAATTTACCCCTACTAACCGAAGATGGCTATTTACTCGATGCGCTCGATGTGATCATTCCCGATGCTCCGTGGCGATTGGAGAGCATCCGCGAGCTGGATGTTGTTTCTATCCTCCATCCCCAAATATCCACCTTCCTCGCTCGTCTAGCCCAAGCTCCGTCGATGGCGATCGATGTCATCGAACAACCCCAAGGAAAGTTTAGGATCGGTCGCGATGCTGAATCGATCGATCTTTGTAATCGGTGGGCAAAAAATATCCGTTCGCGAGAATTTCAACATGGATTATTACGATTACTACGTCATCAAGCAATTGAAGGAGAAATAAATCTAGCTTGGCTAAACCAAGTCAGCATTATTCCCGCCACCGCGATTATTACCGATCTCTATCTAGAAAATGAGCAAATTGCTAGTAATGTATCTGGAGATTATTATTACGATCGCGAACAGTTTAAATTCTATCTGCGGTGCGATTTAGACGATCGAGATATCATGCGAAATTATCTTGCCACTTGTCTAAATCTAGCAATTGGTAAATATCAACTAAACGATCTGCTCTCGTTATTATCGATTATTGATGTCGATCCAAGTGCAATCGATCGAAAATTAAATAATCTCAGAATTCGTCAACTCGATACTCTTCCTGACTGGGAAGATAATAATA
>JAJAZF010000185.1 GCA_026785875.1 Chamaesiphon sp.
TAAACTGGACATTAAGGGGCGCGAATCGGGGATACCAGTGGTGGATGTGCCATCACTCAACCCGTCTAAAATTAGGGTACAGTTTGGCAAACTATACTGACGGCGAATAGTCATGGTAGTGCTTTTTCCGTAAAATTTAATATATTTAATGCGAGTATATCAATCGATCGATCGCAGTCAGCTATTTCTGTAGTTAAGTGACCATCAGTGCGGCAAGACTTTTCTGCATCGGAGGATGAAATAGCTAGCAGCAAGAGGGCGAGGTAATTTTGTGGCAAAACAGGAAATCATCCCGAACTATCAGCAACGCTGTGCTGCTTATCTATAATACCCAAGTCTTATCGCACTTATGAAGATCTATTCAGATCGATCGAATATTGTTAGAAATATTCGCTCAGGAATGAGAATTAGATCGCATCGCTGTCAACTTGACTAGATTGCTTGAATCCACTCTTTGACCTGATATTCTGTCCAAATACCGTTTACCCAGTAAGGATCGGCTTCAATCAGGTGGCAAACTTGTTGTTGGTCATTAGCTTCATAAATACCGAAAACTTTGGTGAGATCTTGAGTAGGACCGATCGTGACTAGGATACCGTCGGCTTTTTGTTGTGCTAATCCAGCTAAATGTGACTCTCGATAGGGTGCGCGTTTATTGACGACATCCTCACAGTAACTACCCCACAGCACATATTTAGTCATAACTATTCATAGATCGATCGAGTGTCATTATATCTTTTGTCGATGCTCGATCGACTAGTCGATCTTCCCCACAAGACCAAAAAAACCCCGAAAACTGCGACTAAACGAGGCATCTTCGCAATGAGGGAATCAGAGTAGGATAATTATTTTCAGCCAATTGGCGTACTACAATTTCAGTTATAAGTAGGCATTATTATCGGATAATACATTACCAGCGATGCGCTCAAAGTATAATCGTGTTATAAGTAGCACGATCGAAGCCAATTAGAAACGATCGGCCGAGCATCTGTTCCTTTAAGTTGCGGTGCTGCATATTCTTAGACACCACCATTTGATAGCATCGGCTCTGCAAAATTCAGACCAATTTCTACGACATTATTAATTAAGTAGTATGGGACTAAATGCGAGCAGATTTTCAACTTTATCACAATACCTTAGATCCGATGCCCAAATCGACTGGCACCAAGCAATTCCGAATTGCAAAATTCCCAATTGGACTGTAGGAATGCAGGCTAATGCCAGCTTTTTTGGCGATCCAGAATTTGGTGAAAAATACTTTAAATCAGAAAATAGTAGTCAGGCATTTGGGAACCGCTGGCGCACTGCAATTGGTGATTGGGATGCCAAAATTGTTGTCGATATCGGGTGTGGTCCTGGCAATCTGTATGCAACAGTAGGCGGCTCGCCACGGACGATTTTTGGAGTAGATATCAGTCATGGGGCATTAGCACACGCGATGCAGCTTGGGTATACTCCACTGCTGGCTGATGCTCATCACCTCCCATTCATTGATGGTTTTGCCGATATTGTGACACTCAATGCTGCATTACACCATTGTGATGATATGGCTAGAGTCTTAGCTCAAGCAGCTCGGTTAGTGCGTCCTGGTGGCGTTTTGATTACTGATGAAGATCCTGTGGCTCAGACACAGAATTATCAAGGTTTAGCATTAGTGGTGGTGGAAGCCCGAGCGAGATGTCCGATGTATTGGTTGCCAGGAAGAGCTAGTGTGTATAAATCTCTCCAAGAGCAAGCCTGGAGATTAGCGACTGAGATTCATAACTGCAAACCAGGGGATGGCATTACACCAGCACTATATGCAGATACTCTGGAGCCACTGGGCTTTGAGATCGAACTTTATCCTCATTACCACAATGTTGGCGATGAGTTGTTTCAAGGAGAACAGGGTAAATTGGGTTTCAAGGATACTCTGATTCAGATCTTGTGCGGTGCTAGTGCGCCGCAACCACCACAGTCGATGATGTGCATCGCACGGAAAGTTGATAGTTGATAGTTGATAGTTGATAGTTGCGATCTGGAGGTCTTCTCCAAAAATGCCAACGATTGTGTCTTGTCTCGCTAAACCCTCTCTGCGATCCGCTGCGCGTTGGCAGAGCCTGCGCTTTGCGCTTACGGCAAAGCCTACGTATCGCGTTGGCTTTGCCTCTTGCCTAAGCAGAAGCCGCAAATCGTGGCTAGTGTTGCAAAGTCCGCCTGTCTTGAAAAGGTGCTCTACTTGGGGAGACCCCAAGACCGCACTTTTCGCTACGCGGACTAGGAGATTCAGTCCGCGTAGGCGGACTTTGCACTATGAGGAGTGGTTTTAACCACTTTGAGTGTAGGTAGCAACTCGGGTTAAATAGTACTTAACAAAGAACAGGGGTTGAAATCCCCAGCAAAACAACCTAATTATCAATTATCAATTATCAATTATCAATTAATTTAATTTCGCCCCTCTAAGTTTTCGATCGCTACACCGGAATAGTAGTGAGCCAAGATATTTGGATACGTCATCCCTTGCTGGGCGAGATTATAGGCTCCCCACTGACTCATGCCTAATCCGTGTCCATAACCGCGTCCAGTGAAGAGAAACCCTTGTGGTGTAGGGGTAATCGTAAACCGGAGACTGCGAAGTTTGAGCGCAGTTCGCACTTGAGTTCCGGTCAAAGTTTTTGTTGTATCACCACTAATTTTGAGGCTTACTACACGGCCAAATTGAGTGGTGCGATCGGGTGCGATCTTTTTGATTTGCTTAATTTTAAGCCCTTGACTGAGTTGAGCCGTGGTAAATGCCTGAGTCCACTCATATCCAGGCGTACCCAGATCGTAGTCTGGTACTCCTCGTAAGTAAGGCAAGCGATTCGACCAAATATCTTCAACATTCTCTGTATGCCCCCCAGAAGCCGAATGAAAGGCTGCTAAGATCGGTTTGCCTTGATACGTTAGGATTTGACCTAAAGTGGCATTAACGGCTATTTGAGTGGTGTCTGCTTCGCTAGACAGACCTCGGTAAACCTGACTGGTTTGGCTACTATCAACGTCGAATAATTTTTTGGTGGTGGATTGGCTGCGATAGAGTGCGTAGGTACGTGCAGCAACGGCTTGAGCCTTGAGAGCTTCAATCGGAAATGTCGCACTCATCTCTGCACCTAAAACGCTGTACAGATACTGTTCGAGATTGACATGATTTATGGCTACTAGTTTTTTGCCGCTAGAAATCACCTGCACCGCTCCACGATACCAGCGATCTTCGATCCAGACATACCCGCCTTGTTGCGGCTCGATCCACAGTTGAGTTACTTTACGATCGCCAAATTCAATCTCATCTTTACTCGCTGTAGCAAGTAAGGCTTTGAGCGGCTGGAGTTCGGCGAATTTTTGCCCACTACCATCACTGACGATCGCTGGAGTGGAGGCGGCGAGACTAACTTGAGAAATTTTTTGGGCAACGGCGACGCGCAATCGCTCGGCTTGAGCTGGTGCGATCGTCATTAGCCACAATAGAGAAAACCATCCAGTTTGCCTACCCAAGTGCAGAATCCGCATCATCATCAAAAATTTATCATTTAGAAAAGCCATGATACTATGGAACGCTTGGCGTTTGAATCGCGTCTGGAAAAGAGGATCGAAATCAATCCCGCTCTTTTGATCCCACTCTGATAAATTAGGGCGGTCGCGATCGATGTGGTTGACTATTCCGCTACAATTAATTGAAAATTCACGGTTATTAACGTTGTGAGTAACATCCCCCCTCTTGACCTCAAACGGCAGTATCAAGCGATCGGTGCTGATGTCAGCGCAGCGGTACTAGAAGTTTTAGCTTCAGGTGCTTACATTGGCGGACCGATCGTCCAAAACTTCGAGCAGCAATTTGCCACCTATGTCGGCACTACTGCATGTGTTGGTTGCAATTCTGGCACAGATGCTTTGTACCTAGCCTTGAGAGCGATGAATATCGGTGCTGGGGATGAGGTGATTACTACCCCCTTTACCTTTATTGCTACTGCCGAAACTATTAGCGGAGTGGGCGCAAAGCCAGTATTTGTCGATATCGATCTCGCTACTTTCAATCTCGATCTGAGTCAATTAGCTGCGGCAATTACACCTCGCACTAAGGCAATTATGCCAGTGCATCTATTCGGAAATCCGGTAGATATGACGGAGCTAATGTCAATAGCTACCCAGCATCATCTCACTGTCATCGAAGACTGCGCCCAAGCAACGGGGGCAAAATGGCAAGGTAAACCAGTCGGAAGCATCGGACATTTCGGTTGTTTTAGCTTCTTTCCTACCAAAAACCTCGGTGCTTGTGGGGATGGTGGTGCGATTACGCTCAATGATGCTAGGTTAGCTGCCGATTTGCAGATGTTTCGCGAACATGGCAGCCGTCAGCGATATTATCATGAAGCGATCGGTGTCAATAGTCGGCTCGATGCAATTCAAGCAGCGATCCTTAGGGTAAAACTCCCACATCTCGATCTCTGGAATCAACAAAGATCCGCTGTCGCCACCCGCTATCAACAGTTACTTGCCAACATTCCTGGGATTATTACTCCACAAGTCACATCTGGGGGTGAATCCGCCTGGAATCAATACACGATTAGGGTAGTTGCACCGACAGGAACAGATGCCGCAGCTCACCGCGACCGAGTTCGTGCTAGTCTCCAAGAAGCTGGAGTAATCTCGATGATCTATTACCCTTTGCCTTTACATTTACAGGCGGTGTATCAAGATCTCGGCTACCCAGTCGGGAGTTTCCCCAATACCGAACGTGTCAGTCATGAGGTGCTATCCTTGCCGATGTTCCCCGAGCTTACTTTCGAGGAACAGCAACGAGTTGTATATGCCTTGAAGGACGCAATCGATACTTGTAGGTAAATTTAGCGATCGAAGTTTTAGTCACATCTTGCACCAGTTTAAAATACTATCGATCGGCTTAGATCCAGGGTACCCCTACACAATTAACCTCTAGGGGTGCCCCTAGTGGGTACCCTCAGATCTCTGCTTTTACTAGTCTCTGTGTCTTGGTACAAGATGTGAGATATCCTAATTCATGGTTAAGGAATCAGAACTCCATAGTGTTCGCTCGCTACTTATTTGCTCCTCAATTCTAAGGGGACTTAATCGGAGTTGGCGATCGAGTTGGTGCTACAGGAGTGGGATTGACTTGTGGGGGTGCAAATGAGCCTGGGGTTGGATTTACAGATCCAGGATTTGGTGCAATCCCAGGTACGATTCCAGGATTTGGCTGTGCAACACCAGGATTTACAGCCCCAGGATTTACAGCTCCAGGATTGGCAGGGTTTACGCCTTGGTAGGGATTGTATGGGTTTGGGTACCCTGTGAGATTGTTGATAACTGGGGGAGTGGGAGCGGTAGTATTCGCGGGTAAAGTTGCTAGTGCGACTCGATCGCCAGCAACACCTCTGAGCGCGTCCAAGACTTCCACGACCTGATTGTAGCTCACCTGTTTAGAAGCATACAAGACGATCGAGCTATTGGGACGTGCTTGACGATACTGTTTGATTGCTTCGATCAATTGTCCAGGGACTAACATCGGTTGCTGCTCTAAAAACAGTTGCCCCTTGTCATTGAGCGTAACCATCAGCAGTTCTCGCGCGGCTGGCGCACCACTGGAAGCCTTGGGAATATCGACACCGATCGCCTGTTGTCTGGCTACCTGTAGCCCTGCTAATAGAAAAAATGTCAAAATACAAAAAATCACATCTATGAGCGGTACCAGCTCAATTCTTGGCTCTTGGGTGGTATCACCAGAATTTATTTTCATAGTAGATTAGAGTTTAAATTCTTATTTCCATCACCCTACTACTCTCTACGCTCGATCGTCTACCCCCTGATTTAAACCGAGTATCATCATTTATAATTAGATACCGACTAAAAGCGATCGAATAACGTGCAAATTACCTTCCTTGGCACATCGTCTGGTGTCCCCACTAGGGCGCGCAATGTTTCTAGTATTGCCCTCAATCTCCCTCAACGAGCAGAAGTATGGCTATTTGATTGTGGTGAAGCCACCCAGCATCAATTACTCCGCTGCGATGTCAAAATCAGCCAGATTCGGCGAATTTTTGTCACTCATCTGCATGGCGATCATATTTTTGGTTTGATGGGATTGTTGGCTACATATGGCATGGCGGGTAGTCCAGATCGAATTGATATCTATGGTCCTAAAGGATTGGATGAATATCTGCGGGCGTGTCAAAAGTATTCCTATACTCACTTAAACTACCCGCTGAAGGTACACACGATCGAGCCTGGGGTAGTTCATCGTGAGGCAGATTTTACAGTTACTTGTATTCCGCTCAAGCACAAGGTACCAGCATATGGCTATCGTGTCAGCGAAACCGATCGCTCTGGTAAATTTAATTTAGAGCAGGCAAAGGAATTAAATATTCCTTCAGGGCCAATTTATGGGAAATTAAAAAATGGTGAGGTAGTAACTTTACCCGACGGTAGAGTTATTAATGGTCGAGATTTGTGTGGCGATCCCGAAATTGGGCGTAAATTTGTTTATTGTACCGATACCGTCTATTGTGACAATTCGGTTGAATTAGCAGCCGATGCTGATGTCTTGATTCATGAATCTACCTTTGCCCACCAAGATGCCGAGATGGCGTTTGACAGGCTGCATTCTACTTCGACAATGGCGGCTCAAGTGGCTTTGGGTGCTGGAGCTAAGGAGCTGATCTTAACTCATTTTAGCCCCCGCTACGCTCCAGGCAATGCGATCGTGCTTGACGATCTATTACAAGCAGCACGAGCGATTTTTCCAAATACGCGGATGGCGTACGATCTGATGACTCATGAAGTGCCGCGTAGAGTTAAACAGTTGACAGTTGACAGTTGACAGTTGACAGTTGACCAGGAAAATATTAGATTTTGGATTTTGGATTAAAGTCAAAGTCCAAAACTGAAGTGAATTACTTCAGATAAAAATGATCCAGATATTTTCTACTTTCGATCGCTCTGGTGGGAAGTTTAGTTCCCCGTTAGTAGAAATTAAGTAGAGGAAGCGACAGAAACTCTACAATACCTGGATATTTAGTGGATCGATATCTATACTTAAAATGACATTTCGATCGCTATTTTCTGCACCGTCTGCCCTCCTACCGTCGCTCTCTTACGGTGGGCAGCACTGAGTCACTGCGACATAACCCTCATCCAGTGCTTTGGATATCTTATGTAAATAAGGAAAATAACTGTAATAGCAACAGGAATTAATTACTGATTCCATATATCCATACTAGCTGAGTCGAGCCATTCTAAAATCATCCAAAAGGATGAGAATTTAAAACAATTTTTGCTGGTGATATTGAAAATATCTAATTCAATATTCCTATAGATCTAAATCTCGAAGTTCGCGCTGTTTGTGGTTGAACTGCTTTTGCTCCACTGTCAATAGTTGAGCGTCATCGATCGAGTGCATATCCCATTGCAATTGAGCCAATAGGAATAGACTACCAGCAGTAACAATACCAGTCAGGAGAAACTGCCACTCGGGGAGGTAAGATAGAAATGCGATCGCCCCAAAATGCAGCAAACCACTGAACATAAACGCGCGAGAGCGTAGTCCCCAAGCCGTTACCAGATATCCGATCCCACTTAGCCCCAGCCACAGTTCACACAGATGTGGCAATACCACCCATCCGCCGCCAAAGATGCCCCAATTGGTCAATAGTACGCCACCAATCATCAATCCGACCCACGTATATACCACCCAGCGCAATCGCTCTACCGTCACCCAATACCAAGCCAAACGGCAAGTACCCCACGAGCCAACCAGCGTCAAAACCGACCACAGCATTGCCTGATCTGTCCAACTGAGGGTTAAAAATTGAGCTGTAAAGAAGATGACCGCAGTAATACTACCCCACAACACAAAAACCTGGTCGATGCGGGTATAAAAGCTAGAGAATAGTTTTAAGTCTTTGATTTGGATGTGGATGTGCAGGAGTCCTTCAAGATCTTGCACATCTAAAGCATGTTGTTTGCGGCGGATAATCGGCTGTGTAGTGCTAAAAGCAGTCATTCTTTAGGGATTAGTGAGTATTTTTGTATGATTAACTATAGTCTAATGTAGGCAATCGATCGTGCTGACATTTTGTACCAATCCAAATCTCTGACTTCTAACGCGTTTGGGTTGCCTGAATCCATGCTGTGATTCATTATCGACTGGTACAAGCTATGAGTCAGAATCGATAAGACATCCTATACTTGTCTTCCCAAAATCACTAAATCTCTGTCAATTCCATTGAGTTCGGCAATTTGAGGTAAATAACCCCATTGCTGAAAGTCATATTTTTTAAATAGATTTAGGCTCGGTTGATTGTGAGCAAAGATAAATGCCACTAGTGTTTTTAAGTCTAAAGTTGGAGTGCTAGAAATTGCCTTGGCTAATAGTTGAGTTCCCAATTTTTTGTGGTGACAATCTGGAGATACATACACACTCACCTCCGCAGTATGACGATAAGCATCTCGCCCATAAAATGATCGAAAGCTAAACCATGCTTTAATTTCATCATCTACCTCTAACACCCATAATGGACGACGTTCGGGTGTATGAGCCGTAAACCACTCCATCCGACTTGTTACCGTCACTGGCTCTAAATCCGCCGTTGCCATGCGTCCAGGTATCGATGTATTGTAAATCTCAATAATTGCAGGTAAATCTTCGATCGTCGCGTCGCGAATCATGGTGTCAGGTTTTAGGTTTTAGGTTTTAGGGATGAGGTTTAAATTAGAAAAGTCGCAAGCTCCGTGCCGATCGGATCGGCAGCAGATTACGACTTATAACAATTAAAATCTATTAAGACCCTAGCTATTAGCTATTTAAATATCTAGATCCATGAGATTTAATTTAGGCCCATAAGTTTCAATAAACTCGCGGCGAGGTGCCACGCGATCGCCCATCAGAATTGTAAATATCCGATCGGCTTCTGCTGCATCTTGAATCTCAACCCGTTTGA
>JAJAZF010000186.1 GCA_026785875.1 Chamaesiphon sp.
ACATTAGCCAAGGCAAAAGCTACGGTTAAATTTCAATCCTTGAATGAAGCTTATGCCACCATCAGTCATCCCGAACGTCGCTCGGTATACGATCTGGAAATAGGCTATTCGCGGGTGTTTGCGATCCAATCCCCTCCCCAGTTTCAAACCCTCAAACCACGTCCTGATAAGTATCGACCTTCAGCATATCTCGATCCGACAGATCGACCGCTCTCTGATGGGGAAATTTTTGCTCTATTTATGTTGATCGCAACCTTCCTCGGCTGCCTCATCTTGGCAATCACCGTCGGGATAGTTAGGGGTGAATTATGAACGCGATCGCTTCAACTCCCGATTCAGCCAAAAGTATTAGCACTTGAGTATTTCAGCGATTGGAGCGAGAATCTAGATAGTACCTCTAAATCGTCTATGGATATCCTCCACAAAAAACTAGCCATAGGCACGATCGCGATTGTCGCAAGTAGTGGAATTGGTGCGGGTGTTGGTAAATATTTCCGCCAGCAACAGCCGTCGCAACTAATCCCAATTAGTAACAATAGTCCTTCATCCATCCCATTTCAACCGATTGTCGCTCGAAGGGTTCAAAGTGAGAATACCAACTTTATTACCGCTGTTGTCGCAAAAGTCAGCCCAGCAGTAGTCAAAGTTGATGCCCAGGTGGTAAGTCCAGCCACGGAAAACCCAGCACAGAAGTCTTTTGGGCGGTTGCCCAAGCAAGAACAGATCGAACAGGGGATGGGGTCGGGGTTTATCATCAGTCCTGATGGTAGAATTGTCACCAATGCTCATGTCGTCGGTGGAGCAGAGCGAGTCAAGGTGACGCTCAAAAGTGGGCGGGTATTGGAGGGGAAAGTAGTTGGGATCGATCGAGTCACGGATATAGCTGTATTACAAGTCAAAGCTCAGAACTTACCAACCGTAAAATTAGGGGACTCGGAGCGACTGACTCCAGGCGAATGGGCAATTGCGATCGGTAATCCACTTGGATTAGACAATACTGTAACTGTTGGCATCATTAGTGCGACTGGGCGGACTAGTTCCCAAGCGGGTGTCCCCGATAAGCGTGTAAATTTTATCCAAACCGATGCCGCGATTAATCCTGGTAATTCGGGGGGTCCTCTGCTCAATGCGCGGGGTGAAGTTATCGGCATTAATACCGCTATTCGTGCGGATGCTCAAGGCTTGGGCTTTGCCATCCCGATGCTGACAGCAACACGAATTACTACTCAATTATTTGCAACGGGTAAAGTTCGCCATCCCTATCTGGGCGTACAGATGATTCCGCTGACAGACGAACTCAAAGCAGGTATCGCCAGAGAACCCAGCTTGCGATCGCAAGTTACCGCCGAGCGGGGTGCATTAGTCATGGAAGTGATGCCCAGTTCTCCTGCCGCAGCTAGCGGCATCCGTCCTGGGGATGTAATTATCAAGGTTGCAGACCGCTCGATCTCTACTCCCAATGATGTCCAGCAGCAAGTAGAAGCTAGTCAAATTGGTCGATCCCTCAAATTAGAAGTAAGTCGCCAAGGACGGGTGCGATCGCTCGAAATCACGCCAGGAACATTCCCCACCACCGCCGAATCACCAGCCCAAAAATAACTTCATTCAGTTGACAGTTGACAGTTGACAGTTGACAGTTGACAGCTTGCACTGAGCGTAGTCGAAGTGTTGACAGTTGACAGTTGATGATGGGCGGGTACCCCGCCCAGTGTTCTTGGGGTTTCCCCTGTCTTGTCGCACCTTCATGGGAGAGGCTTTAAACCAATTCTTTCTGGTAAAAATAGCAATCTCCAACACTTATGGTAGATCCATGAGCACAGCAGTTGCTGATTGATAACGATCTCTAAAGTGGTAAGCCACCATTTTAGCCAAGACTTGAGCCAGTGCGGGGGAGATCGTCACCCGATCGCGCCAGATGAGATTACCCGTAGTTTCATTGACTGGCAAATCACGGGGATGAGTCTTCGTCAGAACCTCGATCGCGATCGAGCCTAAAGCATAAATATCGCTAGTATAATTAGGTTGCCCAGCATACTGTTCTGGCGGTGTATAACCACGAGTACCGATCGCAATCGTCCAATTGTGTTCGTCGGGTTGCGGTTGGATTTCCTTAACCGCGCCAAAATCAATTAATACTAGTTTGCCACGCTCGCGATCTCGAATGATATTACCTGGCTTAATATCCCTGTGAATCACATGCTGACTATGGATAAAGCCCAAAACTGGTAATAACTGGCGCAATAAATCCAAAACTTGCTCCTCACTCCACCGCTCAGTTGCTCCCCCAAGCTCTCTGTCGAGCGGTGTCCCATCGATAAATTCCTGAACTAAATAAAACTCCCGCTGATGCTCAAAATAAGCCAGCAAATGCGGAATTTGGGGATGGTGCCCTAACTTAGAGAGAATCTCAGCTTCGGTGTTAAATAACCGCCGTGCCAAATTGACAAAATTTGCATCGCGCCTGGCTGGGACTAGTTGCTTAATGACACACTGAGGTTTCCCTGGACGTTTGGTATCTCGGGCGAGATAAGTTACCCCAAATCCACCCGCTCCGAGAGTAGAATCAGTTTGGTAGCGTCCATCTAGCAGATAATTGGGTGTCATGACACCAATTGGGAGCGGAGTTTGCTCTGGTTTGATGGGGTGTTGCTGATAAGGAACGGTGATATTTGGATCTAAGGCTGTTGTGCTAGTAATTGTCGTTACTGGTAATTCTGTCAGTGGCAATGCTGGCGGAAGTACCAGCGGGATTGGTGCCACAGGTGGTGCTGTCTGACTCAGCAGCAGTTGGAGTTCGGCAATAGCTTGTTCTCGATCGCTTACCAAACTTTCCATGTCTTGTTGTCGCTGCTGTGTGTGATAGCTAGTCAAACCCAACACCCCAATACTACTGGCAACTAAACCCACAAATGGACTTACTAAAGGTATCCAGCCAGCATGAGCAAAGGCGATCGCAAATCCCCCTACCAGCAGAATTGCTGCACCGCTAGCCGCCACCAATAATCGCGCCGGATGGCGAACGTACCAAGCGAGTAAACTCCCTGTCAGACACCAACTACCGATCCAGATGCCTTCGAGCCAATCGGGAATAAACCACCATAGCGGTTGTTTGTCTAGTACTGCGCTGAGAATTTGGCTGGTAATTTGAGCGTGAAGTATTACCCCTGGCATCGTGGCATCTGCCGCTTTACCCGCGCTATAGGGGGTGAGAAATACATCTTTGAGGGAACTAGCAGTAGAACCGATCAGGACGATCCGACCCTCGATCGATTTAGGAGCGACTCGATTGTTGAGGAGATCGGCGATCGAGACGATCTGTGCGACAGCATTTGGCGATCGATAGTTGAGTAAAATCTGGTAGCCCCCCTGCTCGGCATCCTGATAGCCACCATCAGTGCTGGAGATCGACCTAAAATGAGCTGTATCGATCTGAAACTGCTGTTTTGAGTCAAATTCACCATTGAGCTGATGCTGGCGGTGCAGGTATTCTTGGGCTAGTTGGAGAGCTAAACTGGTTTCACTGGTACAAGGCGATTTTGGGTCGCGGGACATAAATAATAGGGCGCGGCGGACGATACTATCTCGATCGATTAATACATCGACAAACCCCAATTGCTGCGGTGGAATCCCTGGTGGCCCCGCAATGCCTGGATTTTTGAGGTTGCGGTGGTGACAGCCAGGAATAATCAGATCGTTACGTTCCCAGATTTTTACCAATTCTGCATGTCCTGGTTCGACAGGATTAGCCCGAAACATATCCAAGCCAATTACCTTAGCGTTGGCATCTGTGAGTTTTTGGATGATTTTGGCGATCGTCCGATCTGGTAAGGGCCAAGCCTTCTGAAGATTAAGATCGTCTTCCGTAATCGCCACAATTAGCAACCGAGGATCGGGTTCTACAGGCGATTTCCATCTCACACTTTGGTCGTAAACCGCTAGTTCGCCCATCTCCCACCAGCCCCAGCTTTTTGCGCTGACAACTAGTCCCGTTACCCCCAAGCTGACACCTAAAATTGTCACCACTTGCCACGGTATGCGACTAGTTAATGATTTCCAGATCGATGATAGTTCGCTCTTCAAGAACATTTTTCAACTTGCAACTAACTTACACCATTCCTGCTTTGAAAGCGGGACGACTAGAAAGTGTTTTAATATAACTAACAACGGCTGGATATGCAGACAAATCTAATTTGAGCATCAACGGAATATATGACAAAATCGCACCGACAGCAACATCAGCGACACTAAATTCATCACCTAAAATATAAGAATGCTCACTTAATATCTCATTTAATGCAGTCATCAATTTAGGTAATTCTCGCTCCCTACTTGCTTCGACAAAGAGCGCAGATAGAGTTGAATTACTAAACAATACCCACTGATTGAGAATTGATTGCTGCTCGATCGATAACTCCTTACTCCCATACTTTTGATTTAGGTACAGTAAAATTGCACCTGATTCAAATAGTGCCAAGTTTCCATCGGTAATTGCTGGTACCTTACCAAATGGATTTATTTTTAGAAAGTCTGGTTGATGGTGTTCGCCCACTGACATATCCAGCAATACATATTCATAAGGAATTGCCAATTCTTCTAAATACCAACGCACGATCGAAGCCCGACTTCTAGCACCACCATATAGTTTAATCATGTTAATTATCTCCGATAAGTGAATTGAATTAAATAAAATTGAAACTTAGCCAATATACCCTACACACTATCTCACGCCCGCAGCTCAAAACCATTTAAATACTCTACAGCTTTATTAGGATCGAAAGCAACTCGATCGATAAACATCTCTGGCTGTTCGATTTTTAGTTGTCCTTTAGGCATACTCAACCCAAAAGATTTAGCAATATCTGTATAAGCTGCTATAGGATATAATTGTTTAATTATAGTATCGGCATTTTGAGGATAAGCTGTGAGCTTCTGTTGTTGCCAGCGTACCATCTGAGTTATTACCCAAGCCGCATGAGAGTGCCAGAGAAAGTTGGCATGATTGGGTTGTTGGAGATAGTTAGTTGATTGAAAGTGAAATATCTGAAAATCAGGCACTTTAACCGCTAGTGCTTTACTATCGATGCCACCATAGTTATAGTTACCTGTCAGAATTTTTTGCCAATTTTTGTTAGAACCTGGATTAGTATATTCGGATTTACCTAAAATGGGTGCGAGTGTAGTTACATTTTCTTGGTTATCGCAGTATTGACAAGCCTCTAATACTGCTGCCATCATTGCCTTGGCAGTAATTGGATAATCCTTGAGCCAAGTATCGAGGGTGGCAAGAATTTTTTCGGGATGTCCATGCCAAATATCTCGATCGATCGAAGCTGTAAATGCTTTATTATCCGCGATCGTTTGTTGATTAAATAGTTCATCGGTGGCATAACCGATAACTTTGCCACTAGCTAATCCTGCGGTAATCTCATCAGGAGCTAAAACTTGAAACTTCAGATCCCGCTCGGCATCGATCCCCATTGTCCCCAGCCAATATCTGGTAGTATAATTTGCCATAGCGGCGGGATGAGCGATCGCGAATACTGGCGGTTGTTTTAACTCGCGAAAAAACTTATTATACCCTTCTTGCAATTCATAAGGAGTATTATATGCTGGACGCGATCGTAATCCAGCCTTCCAAGCAACCTCACTCAAGCTAATACTATTACCATTGATATTTAGCCCCATCAAAGCAACTGTATTAGCAGTACCTTTACTTTTTTCTAGATCTCGATCTCTTCGCCGCCGTCGGCGCGGCTTATCTGCATCTTCATCTTGTCGCGACTTGCCACCTTGAGAGCCAAAATATTCCCAGAGCGGCATCGCAAATAGAGTTTGTGCGGCATCCAACTTCCCGCCCTGTAATTCTTGCTGTACTTGCTCCCAAGTTGGCTGTTTTACCAGTGTGACATCCAATCCATACTTTTTGAACATCCCTTTCTCTTTAGCAACTACCAACGGTAGACAATCTAAACTAGAGACAATCCCAATCTTGAGATCGGTTTTTTCCAGCTTCCCAAAGTTAGCTGGTGGCTGAGTAAAGTGAGTACTCCCTTGATTAGTACAAGCGGCAAATGTCAAACCTGCGGCGGTGAGAGTACTATATTGCAGAAATTGGCGACGCTTCATTAAGATAATTGGAGATTCGGTAAACTCAGGAGTAAGCTAATTTATCCCAGCCCTAAGTCAACTTAAAGCATAGTATGTTAAATTTTACACGACCGAGGGACTTTTTTAGGCTTTAGGCTTTAGGTTTTGGTAGCATAATCAGTCCCCCAGTCCCCTCTACTCTTGAACTTCACCACCCCACTCACTATCGGCTCTCTCCAGCTCCACAGCCGCGTTTTTCAGTCGCCCTTGTCTGGGGTTACAGATCTAGTTTTTCGTCGCTTGGTGCGGCGATATGCCCCCGATTCAATGATGTATACCGAGATGGTGCAAGCGTCAAGTTTGAGACATCTCAAAGAAATCCCGCGCATCATGGAAATCGATGCCAACGAGCGTCCGATTAGTATTCAGTTATTTGATTGTCGTCCTGATTTCCTGGGCGAAGCAGCTCAAATCGCTGTTGGGCAAGGCGCACAAACGATCGATATTAACATGGGTTGTCCGGTCAATAAAATTACCAAGAATGGCGGCGGATCATCATTACTTCGCGATCCTGATACCGCAGTCGCGATCGTCAAAGCCGTAGTAAATGCTGTTAATATTCCGGTAACTGTCAAAACGCGAATTGGTTGGAATGATGATGAAATTAATATCTTAGAATTTGCCCAGCGGATGCAGGATGCTGGCGCACAGATGATGACGATTCACGCCCGTACTCGCGCTCAAGGCTACAGCGGTACGGCTAATTGGGACTGGATTCGGCGGGTGAAAGAGGTGCTATCGATTCCAACTATCGCCAATGGGGATATTTTTTCAGTCGAATCTGCTATCGCTTGTCTCAAGCAAACTGGAGCCGATGGCGTAATGTGTTCTCGCGGTACGCTCGGCTACCCGTTTCTCGTCGGTGAAATCGACCATTTTCTCAAAACAGGCGAATTATTACCACCACCAAGTTCGATCGCTAGATTAGAATGTGCCAAAGAACATCTCCAAAACTTGTACCTCTACAAAGGCGAACGGGGTATCCTCCAAGCCCGAAAG
>JAJAZF010000187.1 GCA_026785875.1 Chamaesiphon sp.
GACTACCCCTGTATATTGCAATCCCCCAATCAACACAAAAATACTCATGAAGAATAAAAGTGTATTCCAATCAACATCCCGCAAAATGTTATTAACAGAATCAATTTTGCTGTGATGAGCAAGCAGCATACACAGCACCGCACCCAATAGTGCCACTGTTGCTGGTGAAATCGGTGTGGGTAGCATTTCGCCGATGACGAAAAAAACTAGCACCAACAGGACGATTGCCGCTCCTAACATCAGAGTGCGGGGATGTTCGATCTGAGGAAGAGTCAGCAGCTCCACATTAGCAAGTTCCGCCCGCCAGATTTGCTTGAATAAAAACGGCAAGGTTGCCACAACAACGAGTACGGCTAGCACACCGCCAAGACTGAGGGTTTGGAGGTAATCGGTAAATGTCATATTAATCGAACTGCCGACGATAAAGGTTGCTGGATCGCCGACAAGAGTTAATAATCCAGCACTATTGGCGACAAATACCATCAAAATTAGCAGCGGCACAAAGTCTACACCAATTTCTTGGGCGAGCGGTGGAATTAAGGGGGCTAGGAGCATTACCGTAGTGGCATTTGGCAAGACAGCACAAATTGGGGTGGTAATCGCCACAATCCCCAATAATAAGCGGCTGCCTTTTCCTCTAGCCAATATCACCATTTGAGTTGCTAAATACTCAAATACCCGAGTAGGTTGCAGTGCCCGAATCATCACCATCACTCCAAAAAATAACGCCAGAGTGGTGTGACTGTTGGCAATATAACCGATCGCCCGATCGAGGGTCAAAATATTGAAAACCACCAACAGCAATGCGCCTAGCATCGCAGCAATCGTCAGTGGCAACCATTCGATGATGATGATGCCGATCGTGCCTACAAAAATGCTCAGTGCAGCGATCGCTTGCCAGCTTCCCATGATGTTTAACTTAAATAGAATATTGTTCTAATCATATGGTGGTATGGATACTGGAATCAGCATGGTTTAAAAGTCGGAAAGAAGTATTGCTGTTAGATCTGTAATAATACAATAGGTGTGATTGAGAGGAATTAAAGTGGCATGATGCCAGGAATACTGAACTATACGATCGGCACATTGGCAGCTTTATTTCCAATTGCCAACCCAATTGGAGCCGTACCGATATTTTACAGCCTGACGGCTAGAGATAGCCGGAGCGATCGACGAAAACAAGCTCAAAAAACGGCGATTAATGTGGTTTTGATTCTAGCGGTGTTTCTACTGGGCGGTCGATCGATTCTAGAGTTTTTTGGCATCTCGCTCAATGTATTGCGAATCGCTGGAGGCTTATTAGTCTCCAATGCAGCTTGGGAAATGGTGACGAGCCGACAGCGATTGACAGATTCCGAACAGCAAGCAGGGACGGAAAAGGAGGATATTTCGTTTACCCCGATGGCAATTCCACTGATTGCGGGACCAGGATCGATCGGTGTGACAATCGGGTTAGCAACTAGACTAACACAATGGAGCGATTATCTTGGGTGTTTAATCGGGATCGTGCTATTTGGTGGTTTACTCTATGTCTGTTTGGTGCTGGGTGAGTCGCTGCTGTCGATTTTGGGACGCAATGGTTTGGGCGCGCTTAATCGAGTCCTGGGGTTTTTTATTTTAGCGATCGCTGTTCAGTTAATTGCGGATGGAGTCATATCACTATTTCAAACAGCAGCCCCACATTTATTTAAATAGCTCTAAAAGCAGCCACCTCGATCGATACAAAGCTTTTAATATTTAACTTCTTCAAATGTATCCGATTCTCTAGCTCAGAGGTGCCAATAATTAGGATTATATGATGACAGAAAAACAAAAAATGTTAGCTGGAGAACTATATCTAGCTGCCGATCGCGATCTAACAAATGCTCGAATAAATTCAGGTAATTTTGCAAGTCTCTACAATAGCACTCCGGAGACTCAACCCGAACAAAGGTATGAAATTTTAGGTCGATGGTTGGGGAAAATTGGAGCGCAAATTGAGATCGAGCCGCCGTTTTATTGTGACTATGGTACTAATCTGTTTGTGGGCGATAAGTTCTATGCAAACATTGGTTGTACGATTTTGGATTGCAATCTAGTTGAAATCGGCGATAACGTACTTTTAGGTCCATACGTGCAAATTTATACAGCGTATCATCCTGTCGATCCAGATCTCCGGCTCACAGGTAAAGAATTAGCAGCTCCGATCGGAATTGGTGATAATGTTTGGATTGGGGGCGGAGCGATTATTTGTCCAGGCGTGACTATCGGCTCCAATACGACAATCGGTGCTGGTAGTGTGGTTGTCAAGGATATACCGCGCAACTCGATCGCAGTTGGCAATCCCTGCAAAGTCATCCGCGAAGTTTAGACAACCATCAAAGCATCTCGCAGTTTGAGCCGTAATGACTCTGAAAGCGTGGTACGGACGATCTCACCTCCAACACCCGCTAACGCTGCCAGGACGGGTTCTGGTTGGGCAGAGCGTACCAAGACAAACAATGCTGAGGAGTTGGGTTTTAAAGATGTCTCAACTTCAGTCAAAAAGCTAGGCTCGAAGATATGTTGAGCAATCTCCAGTTCGCGATGAAACACCACTGCACTGATAATACCGCCCCAGAGTTCATTCCCTAATTCGGGAGCTGTTGAAGTCAAATCATTGTAGAGCTTAACTCTGATTTTACCTGCGGTGTTTTTGGTGACTACCACAGAATCGTCCAAATCCAGCAAATTCTCTTGCTCCAGCTTTAGC
>JAJAZF010000188.1 GCA_026785875.1 Chamaesiphon sp.
AAGCGATCGACCGATTGCCCACCTTTAAATATCACTAGGGTTGGTAATGCCTGAATCTGATGATTGGAGGCGATCTGGGGATACTTGTCGGTATCGATCTTCATGATTTTTACTTGTCCATTCAGTTCGATATTGACTTGTTCCAAGATTTTGGACATCATCTGGCATGGGCCGCACCAAGTCGCATAGAAATCAACTAGGATCGGCACATCACTATTGGCGATCGCTTCTTCAAAACTAGTAAACTGTTGTTTGACTGCCATCATCTACTCCTGAAATTTAGTCGGGATAACTCGATCTTAAACAGTTTTAGGTCGATTCGGCTAGATCTCCTGTGTGGTGGATTACCGCATCACTTTTGGAGAATTAAAATACTAGAGTTGACTCGCTCCCATTGCTAAGTGTAACAACCCCAGAATTTACCGATCTCAAACCTGCTAAATAAATTACAGTTAGAGGAGGTAATCAAATATCGAGATCGTATCAGACGGGGAAAACTGGCTATGCACCTAAGCGACATCACCCATCCAAACCAGTTGCATGGTTTGTCAGTTCGGCAGCTAGAGCAGATTGCTCTAGAGATCCGAGAAAAACACCTTCAGACAGTGGCAGCCAGCGGTGGTCATTTAGCCCCTGGATTAGGCGTTGTCGAGCTGACACTGGCACTGTATCAAACACTGGATCTCGATCGAGATAAGGTAGTTTGGGATGTTGGACACCAAGCTTATCCTCACAAATTAATTACGGGCAGGTACAATCGCTTTCACACGATCCGCCAGAAGGATGGTCTTGCTGGCTATCTCAAACGCGGTGAGAGTAAGTTCGACCACTTTGGGGCGGGACACGCTTCTACGAGCATTTCTGCTGCCTTGGGGATGGCGATGGCACGGGATCTCAAGGGTGAAAACTTTAAGTGTGTAGCCGTGATTGGCGATGGCGCACTCACTGGTGGGATGGCATTAGAAGCGATCGATCATGCCGGACATTTACCCAAAACCAATCTCTTGGTAGTGTTAAATGATAATGAGATGTCAATCTCTCCCAATGTGGGCGCAATTCCACGCTATCTAAATAAACTGCGCGTCAGTGCGCCGATTCAGTTCCTCAGTGACAATATCGAGGAACAGTTAAAAAATATCCCCTTTGTGGGCGAATCAATCTCTCCCGAACTCGCACGGGTGAAGGAAGGGATGAAACGTTTAGCTGTGCCAAAAGTCGGTGCAGTATTTGAAGAATTAGGTTTTACTTACATTGGGCCTGTGGACGGTCACAATTTGGAAGAATTGATTAGTACCTTTGAAGGTGCTCACAAACATCCAGGACCAGTCATGGTGCATGTTGTGACCAAAAAGGGTAAAGGATATACGATCGCCGAAAAAGATCGCGAAGGCTATCATGCTCAAAACCCCTTTAATCTAGCCACAGGGAAAAGTATTCCAGCGTCTAAACCCAAACCACCTACCTATTCCAAAGTATTTGCCGATACCCTGATCAAGCTCGCCGAAGACGATCCGAGCATTGTCGCAATTACCGCAGCAATGGGCACGGGTACGGGTTTAGATAAATTTCAGACAGCATTTCCCGATCGATATGTAGATGTCGGGATTGCCGAGCAACACGCGATTACCCTCGCAGCAGGGTTAGCAACCCAAGGAATGCGTCCGGTAGCCGCAATTTATTCAACCTTCTTGCAACGAGCATTCGACCAGATCGTCCATGATGCAGCAATTCAGAAGCTCCCAGTATTCCTATGTCTCGATCGAGCCGGAATTGTCGGGGCTGATGGGCCGACCCACCAAGGGATGTATGATATTGCCTATCTGCGCTGTATCCCCAATATGGTGCTGATGGCTCCCAAGGATGAGGGTGAGTTGCAGCGGATGGTTGTCACGGGGATAAATCACACCGCTGGCCCAATCGCAATGCGTTATCCACGTGGTAACGGTTACGGGGTACCATTGATGGATGAAGGATGGGAAGAACTCCCGATCGGTAAGGGTGAAATCCTCCGTCGGGGTGATGATGTCCTGATGATCGCCTATGGTTCGATGGTACATCCGACCCTCCAAGCCGCCCAACTCCTGAGCGAACATGGGATTTCAGCGACGGTAATCAATGCGCGATTTGCCAAGCCGCTAGATACCGAACTCTTTGCACCGCTGGCTCGATCGATCGGTAAGGTGGTAACTGTAGAAGAAGGTTGTCTAATGGGTGGTTTTGGTTCAGCAATTGCGGAATCGCTACTGGATCTCGATGTCGTCGTTCCCATCAAACGCATCGGCGTACCAGATATCTTGGTCGAACACGCTACTCCTGATGAATCTTTAGGTAGTCTCGGTTTGACAAGTTCTCAAATAGCCGAAACCGTCCGAAATACTTTCTTCATGCAGAAGCCTGTAGCAGTTAGCGTGTAAAGACTGATTTATCAACACAACATCCGATCGAGAGCATCATTTAATATCGACGACAGCCCGAGCATTTAGAGATAGATGTTCGGGTTTTGATTATATTTTTCAGTGGGATATTGCGATCGAGAAATAACAGCTATTAACTATCAGTTTAAATAAATGTCCCAAATTAAGATTTATGGATTGCGATCGCACCTAGATCCCATCAAGTCACAGCTTTCAGATGTGATTCATAGTTGTGTCGTCGATGCACTCCAATATCCACCGCACAAACGCGCTCATCGTCTTTTTCCATTAGAACGTAGCGATTTTTATTATCCACCGGAACCAGGGCGAACCGATCGCTATCTGATAATTGAGGTGAGTATGTTTGAGGGACGAACTATAGAAACCAAGAAGCAATTGATAAGGTTATTATTCGATCGTTTGGACAAAGAATTAGGGGTCTCTAATCTAGATTTAGAAATCACCATCTTTGAAACACCAAAACATAACTGGGGGTTTCGGGGCTTACCTGGTGACGAACATAGTTTAGATTATCAGGTAAATGTCTAATGACTGACATCATCAAGCAGCCTTGCGATGAGGGCGCGATTCATGCCCAGTCTTGCACGCCCGCTAGTATCAGTACCCAACGTTGGGTCTTGCTGGCGACAATTCTTGGCTCTAGTATGGCATCGATCGACAGCACGATCGTCAATGTTGCCCTACCGATCCTGCAAACCGAACTCAGGGCAACGGTAACTGATGTGCAGTGGGTGGTCGAATCCTATGCGTTATTTGTCGCAGCGTTGATTCTCGTCGGCGGTGCATTGGGCGATAGATTTGGGCGGCGGCGGATATTTACGATCGGGGCGATCTTATTTACCCTCGCGTCGGTCTGGTGCGGGTTCGCGCCCAATATTGGGCAACTGATTTGGGCGCGATCGATCCAAGGTATCGGTGGTGCCCTGCTCATCCCTGGCAGCTTGGCAATTATCGGCGCGACGTTCCCCTCAGACCGACGTGGCAGCGCGATCGGGATCTGGTCTGGCTTTACCGCGATGACCTCCGCGCTCGGCCCTGTCTTGGGCGGCTGGCTGCTCGAACGTGCGTCCTGGCACTGGCTATTTTTTATCAATGTGCCCTTGGCGGCGATCGTGTTGGGTGTCAGTCTGTGGCAAGTACCCGAAAGCCGCGATCTGGAAGCATCACCCAAACTAGATTGGGTGGGCGCAGTATTGGCGGTAGTCGGGCTGGGGGGGATCGTCTACGGACTGATTGAGTCGTCCACTCAAGGCTTCGGGAATGTCCGCGTGTGGGGTGCGATCGCGACAGGCTCGATCTGCTTGGGTGCATTTATCATCGTCGAAGCACGGCTCTCTGCACCAATGGTACCGCTGAAACTATTTCGTTCTCGCACCTTTAGTGGTACCAATCTGCTCACCTTCTTGCTCTACGCTGCGCTGGGAGGTTCCTTATTTTTCCTCCCCTTCAATTTGATTCAAGTGCAGCATTACGCGCCCACAGCGGCGGGTGCGGCACTGGTACCGTTTCCAATTTTGATGTTTCTGCTCTCGCGGTGGTCGGGCGGATTGGTCGATCGCTATGGTGCCAGAAAGCCGCTAATTATCGGCCCGACGATTGCCGCGATCGGACTAGGATTGATGACCTTACCCAGCATCGGCGGCAGCTACTGGACGACATTTTTCCCCGCCGTCATCGTGCTGGGGTTGGGCATGGCGATTACAGTTGCACCCCTGACTACGACAGTGATGGCGGCGGTGTCAGTGCGCTATACAGGCGCAGCTTCGGGGATTAATAATGCTGTGGCGCGGGTGGCGGGATTGCTAGCGATCGCCGTGCTGGGGATTGTGGTTTCCCACGTCTTCGATGCTAGCTTGGATCGCCGCATTCTCCCGCTCGATTTGCCCCTACCAGTCCGACAGTCGATCGATCTCCAGCGCATCAATTTGGCAGCAGCAACAGTACCGCCTGGCTTGAGTGCTGGTACGAGCGTAGCACTGCGCTCGGCGATCGCGCTGGCTTTTGTAGACGGTTTCCGTTACGTGATGTGGATTGCGGCGGGATTGGCGATCTCTAGTGCCACAATTGCTGCCCTCCTGCTGGGCGATCCTGCCCGCCAACAGTAACAGCCACGAGTGAGTAAGTGGAAGATTAAGAGTAACTCGCGATCGCAGTTGATGTTTAGCCCAAGTTGCTACCTATACTGGAATTAAAATGTGTAGACAGTAACGCTATGAGCGATCCCAATTTTTTGCGGACGATATCAGATCTAGGCAAGATAATTACACCAATCGATAGCACGATCCGCTTTCCAGAAAGCCTCGAAATCCTAATTAACAAATACTCAGGTGCAGTCGAAACTTTTTGCCAACTGATAAGAGAGTGCGATTCAAGCGAAGATGTGTTGCGTCAAATCCGCCAGCCAGAGCGTGAGGCTGATGAACGTATGGCACTTCTTAAAATGTATAGACGTTGTGTTTCGCCAGTTCTAGATACCGAAACCACCAAGAAAATTAGAAAGATTAGCACCGAAAGCCTAATTGAGACTTATGGGCTGACCTTCAAACCGATAGCCAAACTCAAGCAGCAGTTCCAAGCGATGTCACCAGAGTACCGATTCGCGCTTGCTGCTTTGATTGGAGAGTATGATACACGCGGACAGTCAGGCTACGAGCTGACAGGGCTGTTTTTCGATTGGTTTGCCGCGCATTTTGAGGGCAAATATCTCATCGAAGGTCCACGCGGTGCAGGCCGAGACATCGAGCTTTCAACGCTATACCCGTCTTATCAAGGTGCCTTCCCGTGCGATTTTGTCATCCGTAGAGTGTCAGATAACGAAGTTGCTGCGATTGGCTTTGCTAGGTATGATTCCACACGCGGCGGCGCGCAATCGGATGACCGCACCAGCGGCAATGCTAATAAAGTCGATAAGGCGAAAGCTTTCGACCAAGTGACCCCTACCAAGCTCAAGATAATCTTTTTAGCTGATGGGCCTGGGCTGATGCACAACGACACCTGGGAAGAGTCCTGCCAGCTTGACGGACAATGGGATGGACGTGTGCGCGTGGTGACGCTCAAGCTAGCTGCTAAACGTATTACGTCTGAATGGCTCGAAGGCTAGAGATTTACCAGGGCATCAATGGCATCTGGATAGGTTTCATAAAGTTGTTCATCTGCGAAGAACACACATTCCGCCTTGTCATTCACCGATGACAACAAAGAGATCTGCGTCGCTTTCGGACTTTTGAGGTTCACATAGTCGCCCATCGCATTCACGCCATGCCGCATCCGTTTCAGCGTTGCTTTAGCTGCCGTAAAGGAGGTATCCACGCCGATAAAGCGGCGATCGAGATCGCGTGCTGCCTGTAACGTAGTGCCAGAACCGCAGAATGGATCGATTACCAAATCCCCCACATCCGAACTTGCCGCCACGATCGTCTTGAGCATATCGAGGTTTTTTTCTGTAGGATAGCCTGTTATTTGAACGCTTTGATGGTGAGCATCACGGTACCGATCCCAATAATCTGTTAGTTTGCGCTTTTTGTCAGCCGACCAGTAAACTTTGCGGCGTGGGTTGCCGTTCTTGGACCAATGAATATCACCTTGTCGATCGAACTCTTCGAGCTTTTGGGGTACATACTGCCAATGCTTGCCTGGAGGAGGTATCATATCTCGCCACGGCTGACCCGTTTCACCATTGCGCGTACCAGGGGCATGAATAGGCACAAGCTTATAGCGTCGCCCCAAAGTATCCAGCTTGGGATACTCTTTGAGCACCCATGCTTCTTCAGCCTCTATCTGTGGCTGATTCCATTTGTAGGAACGCCGTTTTGAGTAAAAGAGAATAAAATCATTGATGTTGGCAAATTGCTTGCTCGTAAAATTCTTACTACTACACTTGCGCCGTGTAATCAGGTTCCGAAATTGCTCGGAACCAAAAACTTCATCCATAATTACTTTTATGTGTGCAAGCATTTGATGACCGATATGGACATAGATTGAGCCATCATCCGTCATGCACTCCCGCATGAGAATCAGCCGTCGTCGCATGAATTCAATATAAGCCGCCTGCCCCATGTCATCGTTGTAAGCGTGTTCTAGGCTTCGCGAATGAAAATCAAAGCCTGTGCGATATGGAGGGTCTAAATAAAACAACGTCGCCTTGCGATTTTGCGAGATCAGTTGGTTAAGAACGAAAAAATTATCATCTAGGATGAAGGCATTATCTGTTAGTGCTTGCACCTGATTAGGTGTTTTTGCGCTGACATGTAGAAAGCGGTGTGGCACCGCACGAATGATATCACTCAGTGCTGCCTTGTTCTGATAGGTAAGTTCAGCTATTGCGTCACTCTCTGGCAAAGGCGCGTCATTATCTATAAACTTGAAAGCTGAGATCGCATCCGCTGATAGTTGTTCCCGCTTTGTTATCCCTGTTGCCATACTAGTTATTTTTGGTAACCATACAATATAATAAAGCGATGAACATGTCAAGAAAGGCATCCAATGTTCATTGAATTGAAAATATGGTAAACGAAATATAAGAGGTAACCATCGATTGCTACTCACGGCACTCTAACGGGACGTTTCTATTTTGCTATTAGTAAAAGGGTAGGTACTGTACACAAGCAAACCTTGACGGAGCAGCGATTTTGGCTTATTGTGACGAAATCGATTCGATCTGCTCCATCTCTACTGTCGATCGTGATTCATTTACTCGTTGGCATCGCCTACCGAAGGTAATCGCAATCTGTAATATTGACTTATACTCGATCGATAGTATTAACTCATGCTGACGATCGATCGTGATTTATTTGCTCGATCGTATTTACTGGGATCGATCGCTTTGAGTCAATCGATTGGATCTGACTGTCTTTGTTTGCGCCGCAGTCAGGAATCGATCGAGAACCAATTAAATCGAAAATTAGCTATGGTAATCCTAAATCAGCTCCTCTGGTGACACTGGGAAGGAAGTATGTATAAATAAATTTCAGGTTGTGTGTAGATATTTAACCTCATTTGTAGAACCACAATCCCAATCAAAATTAAAACATATCTGCGGGATCGGCTGCTCGGAGTTTTCTCACGGCGATCGCGCCAGAAATTGTACACATAATCATAGTTAAGATCAGGACTGTGGTAGCACGAGCGACAGT
>JAJAZF010000189.1 GCA_026785875.1 Chamaesiphon sp.
TCAGGGGAAGTAGGGGAAAGTGAAGTGTGAATGGTGAATGGCTTGCACTGAGCGAAGCCGAAGTGTGAATGGTGGATGGTGGATTAGTTGTACATGCCTGAAACCTAGATGGTGGGCAGTGCCCACCCTACTTCTCTACTTATTCGCTATCAACACTTCGACTACGCTCAGTGCAAGCTGTCAACTACTTGCACTGAGCGTAGCCGAAGTGTCAACTATCAACTATCAACGGATCTAAAATCCGGTTGAGGGAGTATCACAGTAAAGCAACTCCCGACTCCAACTTCGCTATCGAGCGTCACATCACCGCCGTGGAGTTCCACAATTTGCTTGACGAGCACTAACCCTAATCCAGTACCTGGATATTTACGATTGAGGCTACTATCGAGTTGGATAAAGGGTTGAAAGAGTTTGGAGCGATCCGCAATATCGATCCCAATCCCTGTGTCAGTGACTGAAAAACACAGCCAATCACCCTGTCTTCCGTCCACTTCCAGCGGTTTCAAACGAACAGATAGTGTGACTAGCCCTCCCTTGGCGGTAAATTTGACCGCGTTATTGAGGAGGTTGATTAATACCTGACGCATCCGGCGTTCATCAACTACGATCCGATCGAGATCGCCAGGTAAATGAGTATCGATGTAAATCTGTCGATCGATTGCCTGTTGCTTGACTAATATTAAGCTCGATCGACACAGTTCGGTGAGGGAAACTTCCGTAATATTCAGCTCTAGTTTACCTGCGGAAATTTTGGAAACATCAAGGATATCATTGATGAGTGATAGTAAATGCTGTCCGCTTTGTTCGATGGTAGCGATCGCATTGAGTTGGGCAGAGTTGAGGGCACCAAATAGTTCTTCCTGCAATGCTTCGGACATCCCCAAAATCGCATTCAAAGGGGTGCGGAGTTCGTGACTCATATTTGCCAGAAACTCGTCCTTGAGGCGGGTTGCCCGTTGGAGTTCGGTATTAGTCAACTCTAAGCGATGGTTGGTTTGATACAGCTCGGTTTCGGCTTGTTTGCGGTCGGTGATATCTAGTAATACACCATCCCAGACGATCGCGCCATCGGGTTGAAGTTCTGGACGAGAGGCAGATTTTACCCATTTTATCTCCCCAGAACTCAGGATCGCCCTTCCTTCCCACAATTTAGAAGTCATATTTTGGGCAGATTCAGCTATGAGGCGGTGAAATTCTGGGAGATCGTCAGGATGAATCATCTCAAGCAGACAGTCGGAGTCAGCCATCACCGCCGCACAAGTGAGGTGAAATAGCTCAAAACAGCCGGAACTCATATAAGGATAAGCAGTGCTACCATCTGGTGCTAACCGCAACTGATAGATAACGCCAGGAATATTGTCAGCTAACTTTTGATACCGTTTTTCTGACTGACGCAGGGCGATTTCTGTCTGTTTGCGCTTGGTAATATCCATCAGAATTCCATCCCAAACGATCGCCCCATCGTCTGCGAATATCGGTCGAGACTCTAAATGGCTCTGCTTGAGTTGGATATTTACCGCTGTCTGAGCTACTCGATCGAGATTGACATTACCCTTCGCTTCAGCAATAGCTCGATCGTACCATTCGATCGCTTGGCATTCGATCGCCAGATTTAGCCAAGCGATTACACGATAGCAACAGAGATAAAAGATCGAGCTTTCGATAGTCATATGCGATCTTGCCTAATTATTTCGACAGCACCCAGGGGATGGTCAAAGTATTGGTTGCTTACTTAATATGCCCTACGATCGTCGCTCGATCGCCACTGTCAATTCCAGCCCCAGTCAAGAAAGCCAAAGTATAAAAAGAATTACCATTAAATTCAAACTCATCAATAATTTCCAGATCTAGTTTCCGCGTATGCGCCTCAAACGATCGCTGATTTAACTTATTAATAAAAGTCACCCCAATCGGAAACTTCCGTGCAAAACTCGATCGCATCAACTCGAACAACTGCGGAAAAACGCTACTCCCACGCATGGCTACATCTATACAAATCGGCCCATGCTGAAATGTTCGATCGACACTCAGCTCCCGACCTTGAAATTTCAACTCAGGCAAGCGAGAAATCATCAGTCTAAAGATTTCCCACTGAGCATAAAATTTCCAATCACCTGCAAGTAAATATCCGACTATTTCACTCTCACTTTCTGCTACAAATACACCATCTTGAACGAGCAGTTTTCCGAGCAGATCTGACGTAAAAGGAGTCGTCACAAATCCACCAGCTAATTCTGTTGGCGATAGACTTGTATAGAGATTCCGAGACTGAAGATCGAGGATACCATCAAAATCGGACTCAGTTGCGGTTCTAATAATTGGGAACATTTCGATTGATTAGATAATAAAAGTTCGAGAGTAATTGAGTGCTCGATCTAAATATTCACGATCTTAGAATTAGTTATAGATCTAAATGGTGGGCAGTGCCCACCCTACTTCTAAAACCTAAAACCTAAAACCTAAAGTCTAAAGCCTAAAACCTAAAACCTAATTCCGACTTATTTGTCGATCGTTAATATATTTATACGTCAATCGCGATACAGCCTGGACAAAAACGCGGGCGCGAAGATCGTTAAAAGACCGCTTGACAAAAATACCTGCCAAATAGAGTTTTCCATTCGGCATTTCGATAATCCCCGCATCGCCAATCAGTCGCCCCAACGTCCCCGTCTTGTGAGCGATGGCGGCACCTTTCCCCAAACCTGCTGGTAGTAGTTTTCGATTCTGAGTTTGATTGAGAATATCCAAAACTTTACTCCGGCTAGCTTCACTAATTAATTGATGCTTGGCAAGTAACGCTGACAATCTCACCAAATCTGCGGGACTAGTCGTATTTGTGCCTTTAAAATCTCCGAGTAGACGGTTAATTACTGTTTTCCGCAGTCCCCAATTTTTGAACTGACGATTGAGAACGGCTCTCCCACCCAACCTGTCAATAATCATATTCGTCCCAGTATTATCACTAATAGCGATCATCTTCGTGGCTGTTTGCAACACGCTCAATTTTGCGCCAGGACGATTTTGGAGTTCGCCCGAACCGCCCGTAATCAGATCGCGCCTAACTGTGAGCGTTTCATTCATCCGGACTTTCCCAGCATCAACAGCTTGAAACAAAGCAATCAAAATCGGCAATTTAATCGTACTTGCCGCCGGAAAACTCTTCTCACCATTGATATCCAAATAATTCCCCGTCTCCACTTCCATGAAAAACATCCCTGGCGAGAGGTAATCATACTTCGCCGCTAAGGTCTGAATTTGGCTCTTGAGCGCGAGCATTTCCTGTCCGATAGGTACGACTCCGGCAAAGATAATCGGACTGATAGGCACGGGTTGGACTCTGCCTGTGCTAGCTGTCGCAACACCGCGATTTATCGATCGCAATTTAATCGACCAGCGGGAAGGTAAATCGCTGCGAATGATAATATTCTGCGGGCTGACACTATAACCAGGCGCGAGTTCCATCACCAGGCGAGTATTCTGAGCGTCTGCCTGGGCAATTCGCACTTCTCGCACCGCCGCCCCAAATTGCTTGCGAACGGTAGCCTCGGTCATTTTCGTGCCTGGAAGATCGACAATCAGACGGCAGGGGCCATCGAGCAATGTAGCCTTGGGCTGGACTCCA
>JAJAZF010000190.1 GCA_026785875.1 Chamaesiphon sp.
CCGAAGCCTTTTTTCTTTTTCTTCGCTTTGATTGCGGCTGCGCCTGGTTGACCCCCACGCGCACCAGGGTTTCCACCACCCATCCCAGGGAAATTACCCATACTCATCTGTTGCATCATGCTCCGCATCCGCGTAAATTCGGAGATCAGCTTACTGACATCGGCTTCTTTGTAACCACAGCCCTTGGCAATCCGACGGCGACGGCTGGGAGTACTGGCGAGTAAATCGGGATTACCGCGCTCCTCCTTGGTCATCGACTGAATCATCGCTTCAGCTTTTTTGAGTTGATCTTCCCCCTGTTTGAGCTGACCATCAGAGAGCTTGCTCATCCCTGGAATCATCTTGAGCAAGCCACCCAGCGAACCCATATTTTTCAACATCCGCATCTGTTTGATGAAGTCATTGAAATCAAATTTGGCTTCGAGAATTTTCTCAGTCAATTTCGCTGCATCGGCGACATCGAAATCTTCCTGCGCTTTTTCGACCAGAGTTAGGACATCACCCATCCCCAGAATCCGCGATGCCATCCGCTCTGGATAAAATGGTTGGAGTGCTTCAACTTTTTCACCCACCCCGACAAATTTGATCGGTTGACCGGAAATCGCCCGGACAGACAGAGCCGCACCCCCGCGAGTATCCCCATCCAATTTGGTCAGAATCGCACCTGTAATGCCGATTCGATCGTGAAATGTCATGGTGACATTTGCTGCTTCCTGACCGATCATTGAGTCTACTACGAGTAAGACTTCATCCGGTTGAATTGCTGTTTTGACATCAGCTAATTCCGTCATCATCCGATCGTCGATCTGCAACCGTCCAGCAGTATCGACAATTACTACATCTACGCCCAGTTCCCGCGCCTTGGCGATACCTTGACGGGCAATTTCGACCGGATTGGCATCCGTCCCCATTTCAAACACTGGCACGTCGATTTGCTTGCCCAACGTGATGAGCTGATCGATCGCCGCAGGACGATATACGTCAGTCGCCACCATCAAAGTTGTCCGATTTTCTTTCCGCAGATGCAGCGCGAGTTTAGCCGTAGCCGTAGTTTTACCCGCACCTTGTAAACCCGCCATCAGAATTACTGTCGGCTTTTGAGGCGCATTGGCGAGGGGACTATTGGTTTCCCCCATTGTCCGCACCAATTCATCGTAGACAATCTTGATAAACTGCTGATCTGGGCGAACTCCTGAAACTACGTTCGCGCCCTGAGCCTTGGTTTCGACTTCCTTAACGAAATTTGTGACCACTTGGACGTTTACATCAGCCGAAAGTAGCGCGCGACGGACTTCCTTGAGGGCATCTTGAATATTCGAGGACTTGATCTTGTCCTTTCCGCGCAACTTTACCCAGGCTGATTCTAAACTTTCGGCTAATTGGTCAAACATAATCAGAAATTAACAGTTATCGAGGAGCAGTCTTTTGGTACCTCTAGTGTAATGGATGCCAAACCACCTTCAACCAGTCAGGGATATATTGCCCGAACGGGAGATCGAAAAGTTTTTACTACTTGCGATGAGGAATGACCTGAATTAGCCCAGTCTGAAAAGCTTCGTCGTAGGTGAGAACGGGTAAATTTTCGAGTTCAGCCTGCGCCATAATCATTCTGTCAAATGGATCTCGATGAGAGATAGGCAAGCTTCCAGCTCTGAGTGCATGAGCCGAGGTAATCGGGAGTTCGATAAATTTGGCTTGGTGCAAAATCTGCGAATATTCTTCGACAATCTGCTTGGCTTCAGGAAGTTTGCCAATTCGGTATTTGGTCGCAATTTCCCAAGCAGAAACACTACTAACGAGAATGCGATGAGCGGGATTGCGAACTATCTCTCGACATTCGGCATTGAGTTTAGGATCGTTAAATAACCACCACAACAAGATATGAGTATCGATGAGGTAGCTTATTCCCATTCCTGCAATTCCGCCTCTGGTAGTGGTTCAAAAAAAGCTGCTCCGAGCGTCCCTGTCATCAAACCAGGGGTGCGAGGTTGTGTCTGTTCTTGTCCTAACCCTAAACGAAAGTAGTGAATCAGATCGTAAATTTCTGCAAGCTTATCTTCAGGGATGTCTTGCAGCTCTTGGTATATCTTTTGGATCAGCATAGATTAAATTTTCCTTTTACATGAAAGGTCGTCACAACAGATACTAAAGCCAGTAATCAATCGATTGGCTTCATCTATAGTGTAATGGATGATAAATAACCTTCAACTATCTGCTGAGTCCCACCCTCAAGACAGGCATCATTGTCATTCATCAATTACCCCAGACACCAACGACTCTATGGGTTAGACTATTGGGTAAGGGTCGAGTACAGGCACGAGCCATTCAAGAGGTGGCGGCATTGCCAGCGGAGCATCCATATCGAAATAACGCTTTAGATTTACTAGGTAATCTAAAAATCATCCTAGAAGCCAGAGAGACAATTGAACCAGAAGAGCAGGAGTTAATTATGCAGTTATCACCTTTGTATTTAGAGAAGCTTCAAGAAGCCCAACAAATTGGGGAGGTTAGACACGCACAGGCTCAAACATTGCGCCTATTGAACCGACGGGTGGGTGATGTGTCAGCAGAAATATTGGCAAGAGTTAACGTATTGCCCTTGGAGCAGTTAGACGATTTGCATGATGCGGCTTTAGATTTTACCAACGTTAGCGGTCTGATAGCCTGGTTGGATCTGAATGAGTGAAATTAAGCTTGAGAGAGCGATCGAAAAAAAGTAAATTAGTCTTGCTCTGACTAAGTTTGAGCCTGTGGGCATTGCCCACCCTACTAGCGCGTCCAGGTTAAAATTGTGGGCATTCAAAACCTTAGACAAATTATCTACAGATGATTTTAGCGATCGCTTTACCCACATTTTTAAGGTGGACGCGCTACTACTGGGACTAAATGGGTAAAAATTAAATTTGATGCTAGGGTTTAATCAATCCCTCTTCTGAATCACGATATTTACTGACTAGTTTTTTGTGCTTAATGGCTGGATATATAAGTGTTAAAATTAATATATTTAAAGTTAGTGTTAAAGCACAGACAAAGTAAATCATCGACCATTGATAGTACAAAAATGATATGTAAGTTCCAAATAGGAACATTCCAGATAATGTTATTAGTAAAAATACTATCCTTTTTAGCGAGTTATATTTTATTTTGTGAGTTGAATCATTATCTCTTTTATGAACAAATCCGAAACGTATAACAATCGCAAAAAATAGAATAAATAAAATTAATATAAAACTTGCTAAAATCGCATTATTTCCAGACAAAAAGTAGCAGATAATCCAATTTATTATTATTGTAGGTGTCAAGATAGATGATGAGATTAAACCTAACACTAATAAAGTTATTAATTCATTACCTGTCAAAATCGTTACCTCGATTGAAACTTCAGCAGTCTTAATATTTAAAACTAATTCTTCCAGCTCTTTTGATGAATTTAAGTGTAGAAATATTTTTCGGTTATAAACCTTTCCAGCCATCAACTTATCTGTATTGACAACGATCGAACATTCATTAGCATTCCCCGAAAATTTCCTCGATCCGAATGAAATCCACGCATGAGAATTCGGTGTATGTGGTGGATCGCTGGGATGTGGTGCAACTTCCCACCAACCTTCTAAAACCGTCTCCGGTACATTATTCCGCACTATTAATGTTTGAGTAAGCCGTTCGCCCAATTTACTTGCTGTAAACTCTAAAACAGAGCTACTAACGATCGCTTCTGGTACTCGCTTCACATACAACGGTTTAAACGCATTAAAAGCCGCTTCAGCATCGAGATATCGATCTTTTGGATCGGGTTGGACGACTTTTTCAAGCCAATCGACAAAGCGTAAACTATAAGCCGATAGCAACTCTCTCAAGCCCATGACTTGATTAGTGCCCATATTGATGATGTTATACATTTCTGTCGGTTCCGTTCTCGTCAACCAACACACGATCGTTAGACCTAAACTATAGATATCGGTTGTTTTATTAAACTGTTGAAATCGCTGCTCTGGTGGCATAAAACCTAAAGTACCGACAGCTACCGTTGAACCACCTGCACCTTCACTAACTTTCGCACCACCAAAATCGATTAGATAAGGCTCACAGGAACTATTTAGTAAAATATTTGCGGGTTTGAGATCGCGGTGCAATACTGGATCTGTAAATGTCTTTTGGAGATAGACTAATACTTCCAGTAGCTTGAGAATAATCTCCTTTACCTGTTCTGGTGTATATAGTTGCTGATTTGAGATGATTTCTGATAGAGGTTTTCCATCGATATATTCCTGGACAATACAGGAACTCTGCTCGGTTTCAAAACTCGCTAGATAGCGCGGGATATTTGGATGCTGTAACTGCTGTAATATCTTAACTTCTCGATCGATCTCTTTATGCCCATCCCAACTCGAACCAGTCTGGGCAAACTGGAACTGTTTAATTACTACCAACTGGGGAGAGCCGATTGACCGAGCTAAATACACGATCCGCCCAGCCCCTCGATTTGCGCCCAATTCTCTAATTACTTCATATCCGTGAGCAGTGAAGTCATTAAAGTTACTCATGAGAGATAGGGCAATTTAAGGAGACGACTTTTCCTAATATGCCCAAGATCGTAGTAAATGTAACTAAATTGATGCTGCCCTAGTTTCGCTTTGCTCTACCCAACCTACGAGTTAATTATCCCTGTTAGAGGCGAACTGGCTGCTGCTACTGATGCAACTGGAATTCTCCCCGCCAGATATCCCAACCGTCCCGATACCGTCGCCATTCCCATCGCCTGAGCCATCAGGGGGGCATCCTCGGCACAGGCGATCGCGGTATTGATCAAAAGGGCATCTGCGCCGATTTCCATCGCTTGAGCGGCTTCGCTGGGGGTACCGATGCCCGCATCGACGACGACGGGGATTCTAGCGTTTTCGATGATGATTTGGATATTGGCGAGATTTCTAATGCCTTGTCCCGAACCGATCGGGGAACCCAGGGGCATCACTGTCACACATCCGGCTTCTTCTAGCCGCTTGGCGAGGATTGGGTCGGCATTAATATAGGGGAGTACGGCGAAGCCTTCTTTGACAAGCTGTTCGGCGGCTTGGAGGGTACCGATCGGATCTGGTAAAAGATATTTACCTGCGGGTATTACTTCCAATTTGACGAAGTTATTATCTTCCTGTCCCAATAATTTTGCCATTTCACGACCTAATCTCGCTACTCGCACGGCATCTTCGGCAGTTTGACAGCCAGCGGTATTGGGCAACATCCAGATTTTAGTCCAATCGATCGCTTCTGCCAAGCCTTCATGTCCGGCGGCTTTGGTTTGGACTCTTCGCACGGCGACGGTGACGATCTCGCAACCACTGGCGATGATACTCTCTTGCATCTGCTCGATGCTGCGATATTTCCCCGTACCCGTCATCAGCCGCGAGTTAAAGGTTTTGCCTGCAATAATTAAGGGTCGATCGATAGTGGATAGTGGATGGTGCATGGTGGATGGTGGGATAGATTGACTTCAGCGGATATCTTTACCCCACCCCAGCCCTCCCCTTATCAAGGGGAGGGGGCAAGAGCATCCGATTTATGAGGGGGGTTGGGGGGTAAAAATCTTCGCAACAACTCTAATAATTTTAGATTTTAATTCGATTCAAAAACTGGACAAAAGCCATCGGGTGTGACTTTAAAACCATTGAGTGGCGATCGACTATTATAGCAGCGGGAGCCGCGTTGATAACGACAATTGCCGCAACAGTGGGTAGCTGGATCTAGCTTGAGTTCTTGCTGTCGATCGAGAACTTCACGTTGGGAAACTCCTCTGAGGACGATTTCTTCCCCTTGCCATCTAGCTTCTATTAATCCAGTATCGGCGAAATTGTGCCAACGGGGGTCACTGGCGATCGCATTTGGTAAGGTAATATTAATTTCTCGGTCTAGTTCGGTGAGTTCGCCCTCATAATTGGGATCGGCTGGCGGGGCGGGTTGAATGAAGGTATCGCCAATGGGTAGTGAGACTAGAGTTCCTGCTGCTGGAGAGTGGAGATGATAACGGTTTTGGAGTTCTTCTAATCCGGTGAGATCGGCTAAATAGGGGGGCGAACCGTGAGTGAAGACGACGTGTTTGGGACGGATATTGTGAATTAATTGGGCGGTACCAGCACCATCGGAATGTTCGCTCAGAAGATAAGTTTCGACGGTAATTTTTGGGGTTGTTGCTGGTAGTACTGTCATCCCATCTAGAGAGGAAGGAAATAATACCAGCCAGGGGAAAGGATGTTCGGCTGTGTAAATTTGGAGATCGGTGTCTGTGTCAGTGAGAATAATACACGGACGCAGGTGAATGTTGGGGAGGTGCTCTGGTGTGAGCTGGCGAACGTAAGGACGAACTTTTTCATCCCAAAATAGGGATTGATGGCGCGCAAAGTTTTGAACTGCGGGGGGAAAGTGGGGGAGTAACTGCAAGTAAGCATCACAAGCTACGGTAATCGTACCGTCTACCCAAATATCGAGATCGCGTCCGGTAAATAAGTGGTGACTCCGCAGTAAAATCAGCAATTCCTGAGCTATGCCCAGAGTTGCTACTGGTAAGATAATTGATTGCTGTTGAATAATTGCTCGATCGATCCGCGCCATCAAGGTATTTTCCTGCTTGCGGCGGTGCGGATGGCGAGCTGTGCCATAACTACCTTCGATAATCAAGACATCGGGATTGAGATGTCGAATCGAGTCTAGGTGCAAGCCTTCTACCAAGCGAGAATTGGACAGAAAAAAGTCGCCTGTATAGAAGACACTATATGACTGATAAAATCCGGTATATGTCAATAACACCGCCGCCGCCCCAGGCAAATTTCCCGCCGGAAACAATTCGGCAGTTAAACCATCTTGAAACTCGATCGATCTGCGCCACGGCAAGGCTTGACTGAACTGTGGCACTTCCTCAGGATCGTCCAACCAGTTGAGCGGTAAGAGCAGACTGGTGACTTCACTGGTATAAATCGGTAACTTGGGAAAAGCTCGATGGAGAGCGAGTAAACCTCTAGCTCGATCGGCATGAGCATTGGTACATAGTACCAGATCGCAGACCGGGAGCCGCTCGTCAGTAATGAGTTGAGAAATGTCTGCCAGTCCACAATCTAATAAAATCCGATATGGCCCCATTTTGAGCAACAAACACACCCCTTCATCACTATGACCAACGCCATAGGGAAGGCAAACTAGATCGTCATTATCAGGTTGGGGTAGCGTAGACAAGCGAAAAGTCCGATATAAATTCGATCCCAGTGTTTGGATTCACAGCAGCGATACCATCAAGGGGCTTGGCAAGTCACTGTCTAATGAGCGGAACCATTACCATGATATTTGTCGGAATCATAGAAGCCATTGCGGGTACCAAAAAATAAAGCACCGAGAATAAAGGGAATGGTCAGAATTGGTAAGATGATTTGAACGCTCATAGTTTTGATTAGAGGTTAGGGATGAGGCTTGAGGGAAGATGCCGACGAACGGGGATCTGATGCCCTGTTGAGACTCTTGGGCACTTAATCTCTATTATTCAACGATCGCTCGATTCTTAGCAATAATTGTTAAACATTCTTGATGAGACGGCGATGATCTGCCGATTACAAAAATTTCTGCGCCAGAAAATAAGCCGCGATCGATTTAGCATCGATCGGTTCGCCAGCATAAATCGCCGTTTCAAATTCCGCTGGAGTCATTAAGATCACACAAATATCTTCATCGTCATCACCCGCAGGTTGCACGGCTAATTTCTCTAAATCCTGCGCTAGATAAGCATAAATAATCTCGTCACAATAACCAGGTGCCAGAAAAAATTCACCCAAATTCTGCCATTTGCCAGCCCGATATCCTGTTTCTTCTTCAAGTTCCCGCGCAATTGTCGTTGCCGAATCTTCGCCGATTTCCAATGTACCTGCGGGAAATTCTAAGATCCGTCCTTGAGTAGGAAAGCGATATTGTTTAACTAATACTAATTTTCCATCGGGGGTAATCGGTACAGCTAAAGCACCCCCAGGATGGTGAATGGATTCCCATTCTCCAGTGACACCATTAGGTAGTTCGATCCGATCGACATTAAATGTAAATTTACGTCCTTGATAACGTAGCTTATTCTGAAGAATTTTGGCTGATTCATTTCCTAATGGCATATTTTTAGGTATTAAGTTGTCGAACATTTAAACCACACGATCGGCTGTTCCTTTTGCCTTCTGCCCTCTGCCTTCTGCCTTTTCTCCTCCAGTAATTTAAATGAGTAACAGCTTAGGGATTAGGTGTTAGTGGCTATCGATCGTTTTCTCCGATCGCATTAGCCGAACATCGGAACATTCTAACTTGTTGCAGAGGACGGCGATCGACTCTCTCGATCTGGGTTCGATCCAATTAGGCACAATTTCTGCTAGCGGTACGAGGACAAATGCCCGTTCCAGCATTCGGGGATGAGGAACCTGCAAGGTGGGTAGATCGATAATTCGATCCTCATATAGCAACAGATCCAAATCTAACGTCCGTGCGCCCCAAACCTCCTGACGCACTCGCCCAAATTCCGACTCGATCGCCTGTAAAGTATTCAATAGATCGATCGGTGCCAAACTAGTTTCAAGCAGCGCACAGCCGTTCAAATAGTCTGGCTGTGGTGGCCCAACTGGTGCCGTCTGATACCAGCTAGAAACGGCTGTCACCTCAATCTGGGGATGTGTTTGGAGTCGATCGATCGCCCCAGCTAAAATCGCGCTCGAATCACCTAAGTTGCTCCCCAATCCGATCGCACATCTGCCACTATATATCCTAAAATCTACCATAACTCATTCAGATTGCTGAGTTTCGATCGAGTGAATAGCTTTACCAAAACCGATCGCGATCGCCACATTAGAAAGAGTCAAAAAGAATTCAGCTCCACCATGTAGAATATCGACATCAGCCAGAGATTTGTGCAAAGTTAATTGAGCATACGCACCAACTGGAATCGTTACCGCGACAAACAACAAGGTTAAATAAAAACCAATTAGGGCAATCTTAGGAGTCTCAACTTTTTTGGTCATAAACCACAAAAATCCTAAATAGGGAAATAAAGATACAGCAAATAAAGATTCTTTAGAAAATACTAATTCAACGATCGAGGGTGTCATATATCAACTATCAACTATTTACTACTGACTGTTTACTAATATGCCAAGCAGCCAGACACATCGTCATATTACCCACGACAGTCATCGCGGCTTGGAGCGTAACCAGCCACTCTAAAGCGAGAGTATTATCAAAAAAATGCCACGTACAAGCACACATCGCACTCACCAGCGCGGGTAACATCCCGAAAGAAAGACTCCGCCAAGCTAGATTACCACTAGCTTCGGCATATAGCCAAATCAACCAGATTGCCGTCATCCACTCGATGACGCTAGAAATATGAATAATCCAAGTGGGAATTGA
>JAJAZF010000191.1 GCA_026785875.1 Chamaesiphon sp.
ATCATGGTAGCTACGATCGAGCAAGGGGAAAAGATTGAGGAGATAGTATCAGGAGTAGAAAAACAGCTTCAGCGTGCTGGCGATTCTCCAGGGGAGAGGCTACGCCAACGACCACTTGAGGGTGATGATGAAGTAGTTCAGATACCTGCTGACGATTGCAGCCGAATCTACTAACTATCGAACGGGTAAGAAACTTAATCAAAGAGGTTAATCCGACACTTTCTCCTGCTGTCAATAGTATAATGTTTCAGGTACCTACAATATCGACAATCTTTTTAGCTAATTTCTATCAGAGGACTGGATTATGCTCGATACCTCTTTCGGACTGATTTCAGAAACATCTCGTTCCCAAGCATTTGTGCTGTGGTTTGATGAAGTTGGGATTGCCGATATTGCACTTGTCGGCGGTAAAAACGCATCCCTTGGTGAAATGATTCAGCAACTCGCACCCAAAGGGGTGAATGTGCCCAATGGGTTTGCCACCACTGCCGCCGCATATCGCTATTTCATTGCCCAGGGGGGTTTAGAGCCTAAACTCCATCACATTTTTGCGGATTTAGATGTAGATAGTCTGCAAGACCTCCAGCAGCGGGGCGAACAAGCGCGATCGCTGATGCTCAATACACCCTTCCCGCCAGAACTAAAACTGGAGATCGCTAATGCTTATGCTAAACTTTGCAGTCTGTATCCTAGTTCTGGCACAGATTGCGATCTTTTAGCCCCGATTCATCCCGATCTAGTCGGAGATTGTCTTCATCATACGGACGTGGCGGTGCGATCGAGTGCCACCGCCGAAGATTTACCCGATGCTAGTTTCGCTGGACAACAGGAAACATATTTGAACGTCCACGGGGTCAAACAGGTGCTAGAAGCTTGTCAAAAATGTTTTGCCTCGATTTTTACCGATCGAGCGATTTCCTATCGCACAGCAAGGGGATTCGACCATTTGAATGTGGATCTTTCTGTCGGTGTGCAAAAGATGGTGCGTTCCGATCTAGCTGCTTCGGGCGTGATGTTCTCGATCGATCCCGAAACCGGATTTAGGAATGCTGCTTCGATCTGTGCGGCTTATGGTTTGGGTGAAAATGTCGTCCAGGGAGCGGTGAATCCCGATGAATTTTTGGTGTTTAAACCCACCCTCACCGATGGTTTTAGGCCGATTCTCCAGAAAAGGTTGGGGAGTAAAGCGATTAAAATGGTTTACGATCTGGGCGGCTCGAAACTGACTAAAAACGTGCCTGTAATTGAATCCGATCGAGGTAAATTTGCGATCGATGATGATGAAATTCTCACCCTGGCGCGGTGGGCGGTAATCATCGAGGATCATTATTCAGCCGTGCGGGGCGGATATACGCCGATGGATATTGAGTGGGCAAAGGATGGTGAAACCGGACAGCTATTTATCGTTCAGGCGCGTCCTGAAACAGTCCAGTCCCAGAAATCCGCCAATATTATCCGCAGCTACCGCTTCACATCAACCGATGAATCCACTATCCCCGCTTTAACTAGCGGTAGCGCAGTCGGCGAACGGATCGGGCAAGGGCAAGCACGAGTAATTTTTGATGTCCATCAAATCGCCGAGTTTCAGCCTGGAGAGGTGTTGGTGACAAATAAAACCGATCCTGACTGGGAGCCGATTATGAAAAAGGCAGGCGCGATCGTCACCAATCAGGGCGGACGTACCTGTCACGCCGCGATTATTGCCAGAGAAATGGGGATTCCGGCGATCGTCGGGTGTAGTGATGCTACCAGTTCGATCGCCACTGGGCAAGCTGTCACCGTCTCCTGTGCTAAGGGTGACATCGGACGGGTTTATGATGGCTTGTTGCCCTTTGAAGTCATCGAGACGGAATTGAGCCAGATTCCCGCTACCCACACTCAAATCCTGATGAATGTGGGCAACCCAGATGAAGCTCTGGGACTGTCGGCAATTCCCTGCGATGGTGTCGGTTTAGCCCGATTGGAGTTTATCATCGCCAACCAGATTAAGGTACACCCTTTGGCGTTGCTGAATTTCGATCTGCTGACAGATGCAACTGTCAAACGGGAGATTGCCAAACTGACAATATTCTACCCCCACAAGCCAGATTTCTTTGTTGATAAACTCGCACATGGAGTCGCGACAATCGCCGCAGCATTCTATCCTCGTCCCGTCATCGTGCGGCTGTCGGATTTCAAGAGCAATGAGTACGCCAACCTCCTCGGTGGTCGTCAATTTGAACCCCACGAAGAAAACCCGATGATTGGCTGGCGGGGAGCTTCGCGCTACTACGATCCGCTCTATCAAGCCGCTTTTGCCCTGGAATGCCAAGCACTCAAACGAGTGCGGGAAGAAATGGGATTGATGAATATCATTCCGATGATTCCCTTCTGTCGAACCCCAGATGAAGGTCGCCAAGTCTTGGCAGAAATGGCTGAGAACGGCTTGAAGCAGGGCAATGGTTTAGAAGTCTATATGATGTGTGAAGTGCCTAGCAACGTCATCCTCGCTGCTGAATTTTGCCAAATCTTCGATGGGTTCTCGATCGGCTCGAACGATCTGACTCAGTTGACATTGGGACTCGATCGAGATTCAGCATTAGTATCCCACCTCTTCGACGAACGCAATCCAGCGGTAATGGCGATGGTGAAAATGGCAATTTCTACATTCAAAGCCAATGGACGCAAGATCGGCATCTGCGGACAAGCTCCCAGCGACTATCCAGAATTCGCCCGTTTTCTGGTAGAACAAGGCATCGATTCGATTAGCCTCAATCCCGATTCTGTGATTAAAACCCGTCTGAAAATTGCTCAAGTTGAGGCTAGTATGTAACTGACACCGTTGATGCGTTGGCGGAGCCTCTTCTCGGAACGAGACGCTACGCCAACGAGAACGGAACGACAATCGACAGAATGTTCTAGTGGGAAGGCTTTCAGTAATGGGAAACCTCAGTGACCAAAAATGAAATGGCAGTGCGTTATCTCTGGCTGCTCACAAGAACCTCACATATTATTCGTAAGCTGAATGTGTCGGTAAAGAACGGAATTTTTGTGAACAATATAATGCTAATTTCACTGGTACATGTGGGATTTTTAGTGACTGTGCCTTTTGCCGCAAATGCACTGACTTCACAACCAGTTAGCCAGAACTTTAAGGGGGAAATAAATGTGCCAATCTCCCAAGGTCGTCCCAGCTACCAACGTGGCTATACCGTTCATTACCGCAGTCCCCGCGACCGCCAATGGACTTTAGAAGGTTTCCATGCCGAGCGTCCCGATGCCGAACGTGCTGCCCGTAGATTGGAGCGGAGTGGTTTTAGAACCCAAATCAGATCGCGCGCAGCAGCCGAACGTCGTAGTAATGGAGGTCGCTAATCGCATTAAACAGTTGACACGCTGCAAATATATCGAGCACAGTGGCAAACTTACGAACAACACAGTTTGAATCTATTAAAATCGCTGGCAGATCGATCGACTGCTGAAGGTGTCACAACTCAATTCCACCAGATCGCTGGTGAAGGGTCGAGCCGAACGTCTGACAGATCGATCGGAAATCGAACGGGTTACGAAATTAATTAAAGAGCAAAATCCGACACTTACTCCTGCTATTAATCGAACTTGGATCGATGCTTGGGGACATGCTGACGTAGTAATGGATATACTAAGGAATAAGGAATATGGGCTGAAAACTCAGTTCCTTATTCCTTATTCCTAACTTACCACTGACAAATTCTCAGGCATACAAACATTCGTACCGCCTAAACCACAATAACCGCCAGGATTCTTGGCTAGATACTGCTGGTGATAAACTTCGGCATAATAAAATTCTGGTGCAGCGATAATTTCGGTCGTAATCTCCTTATGCCCGGCACTGTCGAGAGCCGATTGATAAGCTACTTTAGAAGCTTGGGCTAGTTGAAGTTGAGCATCGGAGTAGCAATAGATACCCGATCGATATTGAGTCCCGGCATCGTTACCTTGGCGCATTCCTTGAGTAGGATTGTGGTTTTCCCAGAAGGCTTTGAGCAGTTGTTGATAGGTGATAACTTCAGGATCGAATACCACTAGTACGACTTCATTGTGCCCTGTTGCACCACTACAAACCTCTTGATAGGTAGGATTTGGGGTACTTCCGGCGGCATAGCCCACAGCGGTAATATACACCCCTGCTGGAAGTTGCCAAAATTTACGTTCGGCACCCCAGAAACAACCCATCCCAAACATGGCTTTTTCCATCCGATCGGGATATGGTGGGGTGAAGGGATTACCATTGACATAATGTTTGGCAGGGAGAGCCATTTTTTCGGTTCTTCCAGGTAATGCGTCTGCTGGAGATGGGATGGTTGATTTTTTACCACCGAAGAGGTTAGATAGCATAATTTTAGTTAATTTAGGTTTTCGTCACCAACTGCTTCACAGCCCAAATAGTCTGCATAGCTCGGGCAAGCATCTAGTTCTCTATTCACTCTAACGCATCTGCTTCCCTACAGAAGATGAAGATCGAGCCTTGAAAATACGACTTGACAACCTCATCATCTATACCTCGTCGAGACATTGAATATCCCTAACGACACTAGGTACCAGTTGAATTTTTCCAGCCCCCGATCCCTAATCCCTGTTCCCTCACCCCTAACCTAACCCTATGGGTAAAAATGACATCAAAGAATCTAGTCTGTTGCATCAACGCTTGAAAACTGCTTTGCACGATGGGATCAAGGTTTGGTTTGAAACCCGCGACAAAAGTTACTTTGGTGTGCCGATTGGACTCGATCGAGATTTTGTGGAAGTATTAATTCTAGTTCCAGGTAGTGAGGAGGATTCGACGGAGTACATCTTCCAACGAGTAACCTGGGTAGTGCGATTGTCTTCGATCTCGGCGATCGCCTACCCTTCAGAATACTGGTCTACCGATCGCTTGGATAGTCTCTTAAATAAATCTCCACTGAGTACAGATGGTTAAATAATTGATAATTGATAATTGATAATTGATAATTGATAATTGCGAATGCAATCACGCGAGGGATAATTTGCTGTTGCTAGCTGCTCGATCTAGGCACGATTGCAACTTTTGGGCTAGAACTTGGACATGAGGTTCTTTCATCAGCGAAATGTGATCGCCAGGAAGATGATAAGTTTCGATCCCTCCCACAATCAGCTCGTCCCAACCCAGTTGTGGATGTAGATCGATATACTGAGACTGGTAGTTGCTCCAAAACAAAGTAGCTTGCCCTAAATAAACTTGAGGTTGATAATTCTTTCTCGCTTGCAAGTTACAGTCCAAAATAGCTAGCAATTCAGGTTTTAACATGTCGAGATTGGATAATTTAGTTATTAGCTCATCTCTGTACTCCATTTTTTTCCGATAAAATACTACGTCAATACAATAGTCGATCTGCTGTTGGAGCCTAAGTTGTTGCAATCTATTTGCATGAACGCTTAGTCCTTGCAAAAATGGTAACTTAACTTGTTTTAGGGTCGGAGATCTGATATCCAATAAACCTAACCAAGCCACCTTTTGACCTCGCTCTGTTAGTTGTCTAGCGATCTCAAAGGCAATCACGCCACCAAAGGAGTAGCCTACTAAAAAATAAGGGCCATCCGGCTGGATAGTTTGGATCGATCGGATAAAGTTACTCGCCATGTCTTCAATCCGATCGACTGGCGGTTTTTCCCGATCGAGTCCTTGTGCTTGTAGCCCATAAATAGGTCGATCCCAGTCTAGTTTGGTGACTAAATTATAATAGTCAAATAAATTACCGCCGAGCGGATGAATGCAAAATAAAGGGGATATATTTCTCCCCGATTTGAGCAAAACTAATGGCGACCAATTAGTTGATTCTGGTTGACGGAGCGTATCGGCAAGTGCGGCAATTGTTGGCGATTCAAGTAGAACACTGAATAATATGTGTTTTTTCCAAATCCGCTCGATTTGGGCAAACAATTGTAGTGCAATCAGCGAATGTCCACCCAGATCGAAGAAATTGTCACTGATACCAATCGGTTGTACTCCTAAAACTCGTTCCCAAATTTGGATGAGCTGAAGTTCCAACTCATCGCGAGCAGGTACGATCGTCGAATTTGCCCAACTAGGTTCTGGGAGTCTGTTTCGATCTAGCTTATGATTGGGTGTCAGCGGTAAAGCATCCAATATCTCAAACGCCGACGGCATCATATAATCAGTTAATTTGGTTTTGAGAAACGATCTCAAATCGCTAAGATTAATTGACGATCGATTTGGGACAATATAAGCAACAATAATTTGTTCGCCCGCACGCTCTTTACCAACTACTGCTGCTTGTTTGACATCGGGATGTTGCATCAGCACAGTTTCTATTTCTTCGATTTCTACCCGCATCCCCCGAATTTTGATCTGGAAATCCTGACGACCGACAATTTCTAAATTTCCATCGGGTAAATAACGCGCTAAGTCACCTGTTTTGTATAGTCGTTGTTTATCGGTTGTAAATGGGTTCGGAATAAACTTGCGATCGGTTAATTGCGGATTATTTAGATATCCCCGTGCTAAACTTGTCCCCGCAATATACAATTCACCTGTTGCTGAAGCCGCTACTGGTTCTAATCGATCGTTGAGTAGATAGAGTTGATTATGTGGGTAAGGGGAGCCTACAGGCGCGTATCCGTCGTGTTTATCAAAGTCATCGGGAATCGGATAAGCACAAACTCCAATTGTTTCGGTTTGACCATAAATATTGACGATCTCTGGTGATTGTGGAAACTTGCTTCGCACCTGCTGCAATAGTTGAGATGTTAATAACCCCCCTGAAAATATCAGTAGTCTCAGAGCGGAATCGATCCGCTCCTGTTCGATCTCGGCTAGACTGATGAGCAAATAATTCCAGACAGAGGCGACTGTATCGAATACTGTAATCTGTTCAGTCTGGATTAGTTCTAATAGACTGCGTAAATTACTGGTATTTTGTTTGGAACTAATCACTACTTTTGCACCTTGAGCTAAAGGTAGTAGTAGTTGTCTGATTGAAGAGGAAAAAGAAAAGGAGGCTGAGAGTAAATAAACATCATCAGGTTGAATTTTGACAACTTCATTGACAGCTTTGAGATAGCATTCAACCTGAGCGAGGGTAATTTGGACACCTTGGGGATTACCTGTAGAGCCAGAGGTGTACATGATGTAGGCTAGATTGTCCGGTGTTGTTGCTGCTGCTGTTAATTCCTCACTTTGTCTAGCTACTTCATCCCATTGTGTATCTAGTAAAAATAAATTTATCCCGACAGTAGTAATATCTGCGGCTAAATGCGATTGAGTCAAGATCAGTTGGATCTTTGTATCTTCAAGGATCGATGTCAATCTTGCTGTGGGATAAGCTGGATCTAGGGGTACAAAAGCTCCACCAGCTTGGAGTACACCCAAAATGGCGATCGCGGTATCGATCGAGCGTTCTGTATAAATGCCAACGAGGACTTCCGGCTTTACACCTTGCTGGCGCAGATAGTTGGCTAACTGGTTGACTCTACTATTGAGTTGTTTATATGTTAATTGTCCAACTGCATCTTTAATCGCGATCGCTACCGATTGGTGTGATTGGATTGGTAAAAATTGATGAATAGACATTTTCTTGCTGAAGAGATAAGATTTAGTTCGATCCTCTACCCCAACACTTTAGCTACTAGCTATTTATTGAAGCTGTCAGAAACTTCTAAGCTACTATCGGAAATTTATCAACTAAAATATCAGTGCTGACACAAAATTTAATCATTTGGATATTTATTGAAAACAGCTCTCAGGTTAGAGCGGAGTTTCAAGCAGAGCAAATATTCAAATGATTTTGTGCAGATCCTAATTCGGGGCGTGCTGATTAGGATGTAATGCGATCCTAAAATATTAGCGATTAATTATCAACAAGCCTCAAGCTAATTACACATAATTAAGCAATATTGCTGAATGATTTATTTGTAGTATTCTGTTTCATGTCTGCCGATCGAACCTGCGAGAGTGCCGAAACCTCGGTAAATAGATCGCAGAGCTAGGACAAAAACATGTTGTCCTTGAAACAACGAAGGGATTAGTTGAACTAAGCCAAT
>JAJAZF010000192.1 GCA_026785875.1 Chamaesiphon sp.
CCCTGTTCGGCTGGAGGTGGTGTTGCTGCTTTGTCAGCGGAGGGTGGAGTTGTCGATGCTGTTTCTGGCTGAGTAGATTTGGAGTCTGCATTGTCAGCAGCCTTTTCACCTTTACTACAAGCTCCAAGAACTAGTAATCCAGCAACAGTGAAGCAAATCGCACCAATTTTGAATGAACGCATAAATTGTGTGTGTACCTATTGGTAGATAACGATCCGAATGAATATTGATTGTAAGTTGCGACTTGCCGAGGAATTAGCATAGTCGATCGCACTATCGCATACCTAGATGAAATTCAGATGAAATTAGATGCCAATCCAGTTTAATCCTGCTAGACTATCAACTGTGAGTAACCTTGAAAAAAGAACAATACCTGACTCTAGAAAATCTGCTTGATTTTTTCAGTGTTAGATTAAAGCAGGAAAAGATCCAAATATTATCCAAATGGAGAATCTAGATCGATTACATATGAATGAAAAACTGTGCTGATTTGGGTTCGGTTTCTAACTGAGATTTAGGAAATAAATGCTTCCCAAATCTGGCATAAATCGCGGGTAAAACTACTAAAGTAATCGCTGTCGAAGTGAATAAACCACCAAAGACAACGATCGATAGCGGCTGTAATAATTCTTGTCCGGGGCCACCTTGAAGCACCATTGGGGCTAACCCTAGAGCAGAGGTTAAAGTTGTCATCAAAATCGCATTGAGCCGTTCCATCGAGCCTTTAATAATAATTTCAGCTAGGGGCATTCCTTCAGCATATTTAGTATTGTAATTATCGACTAATAATAATCCGTTTCTGGTCGCTACGCCAAATAGTGAGACAAACCCGACTAGAGAGGCGATCGAAATTACGCCTCCAGTTAAAGCTACGGCAATCACACCACCAATTAAGCCGATCGGTAAATTAATCATAATCATAATTGTCGAAGGAATCGACTTCACCGATAGATACATTAATACCGTAATTGCCACAAACGCGATCGCGCTAAATACTAAAATATTCTTACTGGCGCGTTCTTCTGCTTCAAATTGTCCGGCATATTGCACAAAATAGCCTGTCGGTACTCGGACATTAGTTTTAACTTTTGCTTCGATCTCATTGACAATCGATCGCAAATCTCGACCTTTAGCATTCGCAGATACGACGATCGATCGAGCCACATTTTCGCGATTAATCGTATTTGGGCCATTACCATTCTCGATCGAAGCAATATTGCCGAGTGGAATTTTAGTCCCGCTGGGTGTGTCGATGAGTAAGCTCCTAATCATTTGAATATTTTGTCTAGCTTCGGGTTTGAGCCAGACGACTAGATCGAAAGATTGTTGTTTCTCTAAAACTTGGGAAACTGCTTCGCCATTTAGGGCAGTTTCGATAACTTGTGAAATACTACCTACTGATAAACCATATCGACTAGCGGCATCTCGATCGAATTTAACTTGAATTTGTGGGATCGGAATTTGGGGTTCGAGGAAGAGATCGACGACTCCATCGACTGTCTTCATTTGGGTTTCGATCTGTTCGCCAATTTGGCGTAGTTCTGCCAGATCTACCCCAGAGATCTTGACGGCGATCGCACTCCGCACCCCTGATAAAACTTCATCCATGCGGTGGGAAATAAATCCACCAA
>JAJAZF010000193.1 GCA_026785875.1 Chamaesiphon sp.
ATCGGGATATTTGTATAAACCTGTCCGACAACTGTAGTGATATTTCTGGTCATCTCCAGAATTTCATAGACTGGATCGTCACTCGATTGTTGATATCTAGTCACCATTTGAGTCAGCCCCAGTTGTTCGCGCCCGATCGCTTCAGCTAGAGTAGGATCGCGGTAGAGACTACGTGCGATCGCACTACCAACCATTTGGGGAGTTTCGAGTTCTTCTTCCTCTTGATCCCAACTATCTCCAGTCATGTCGTCGTCAGTCATCGCTCGTAGCCCTACATATAACCTTTCAAGTATGCACAGCGCGATCGACTAACGACTTGAGTTATTTGGCTGATAAATAGAGCCAAAGTTCTAGCTCAAATTAAAATGACACTGTAAAACTCTCCCTTGCCTTAATGAGAGTTTTCAAAGTAAATTTATAGAGCGATCGATCTCTGATTTAACTCAGATCGAGTCGAAAACCGATCTCAATTTGCCTGATTTCCGGTTTGGCTAGACAGGCATCTTTATCCCCGTCCACATCGACTATAACCTCGTTGTTAATAAGAGCAGTGGACGCAGCCCCCAACCGTTTGAGGGCAGCATCATATAGCAACACACGGACACCTAACTCCTCAAAGGTATCCTGCAACCGAGGCAGGCGGACATCCTCCAGATAAGCGATCTGTCGTGCGAGTAAGTCTATTTCTGGAGTTGGGAGGCTTGCACTGTTGGCTACGCCTCGCCTTTGGCGAGGCGTAGCCGTTCGCATAGCGTCTGCCTTCGCAGAAGTGGGGGAGGGGGGAGAGGGGAGTTGAGAGGTACATTTCAAACTCAAAGGTACAAATTGCCGCTCAAACGCCAATCGCTCCTTGAGATCCTCAATTAGGTCGTTTGTGCGATCGATTTCCTCCAGCACCGATTCGACACTGGCAACGCGGTAGAGGCGAGGACGAGTATCATCACCGCCAGGACGACGATCTCTCAAAGTCAATCCCAACTTATTGACCAACCGCCGGAAGAATGTAACAGGCTCCTGAGTGGCTTTAAAATCCAATCCTAGATAGCTGCGGAAGGGTTTAGCTAGTCCTACACATTTATCCCGTAATTGGAGCAATTCCGGCGAATCTTTGGAGTACTCACCACCGAGCAGCGCGAGTATCCCCACCCGTTCCATCAGCGTCACCTGTTGCACTTGTGTGTCCAGGTGATGGGCGGCGATGATATGTTCTTGGAGAACCTTGGTATTTTGTTCGCGCTGAGACTGTTCCACGACAGCTTTGAATAGCAATTTAGCATTGAGATTAGCTCCACTAGCTAATTTGCCATGCTTGCGAGTCGTGTAATAGGTCGTATTCGCATTATCGAAATCCACCGTCGGGAATCGCCCCGACAGCCGGATTTTAGCCGCCTTCGCCCGTTGTTCGGGAGTGGGAGCATCCATCCGCTCGATATCGGCTGCTACTTTTGCATCATCCTCTGGGCGTAGAACGATTGAAGACATGAGCTTCGCCCAATCGAGATCGATTTGCTTACCAGTTTCACCGGATAATTTAGCCATCTCCACTAACAGCGCGTGGTACTCAGGATCTGTTTGGCGTAACTGAGCCAGAGAGATTGGAGTAGTGGTAATGGTATGCCCATCGGCTTTAAGCCGTTCCATTAACGAGAAACAGGCGATCGATTTCTCCCATCCGTTGCGGATCGTGTTGTGGATGTAGAGTTCGTCGAGAATTGTTTGCAGTGGGGATGGATTAGATCGATCGATACTCAGTCCACAGAAGAGATCGTTCCCTTCGATCTGCTGTTCCCGCCACTGTTTCAGAGCCTTGTGAGACAGCATATTTTCATCCGATGTACCTTGAATCATTTCAGGGCAAGCGATCGACACGGGCACATTGGGGCGATATCGGGCAATCATTTGGACGTGATCCGAGGTGGGCAACACGGCGAAAAATGCCAAGATCGCATCAAAGTGATACTCATGACGTACTCCATCGACACCCGGATCGAATCCAGTTAAATCCCACCCCGCCTTACAAGCAGGGGAATAGATCAACCAATTTAATTGCCGTTGTGCTAGTAACTGATTGGGCGTAGTAGTGAGGGTTTTAATCTCCGTGCGGTAAGATGTCGTCGCATCATTCCGCAGCCCATTGAGATCGGGAAATCTGGCGCGAATCATCCGCTCCAACTTATCCCCCAGCCGCTGACTATCGGTAGCGATGACTATATTTTCCCCACGAGCTAATCGCTCGAATAATTCCACTGCTAATGCCGCACTAATTGCACCAGGGGCACCCGTGTAGAAATTAATATCCCGCTTGGCAGTTTGTTTGCGGTGACGGTACACTAGTGTCGGTTTACCGCACAGAGCCTCAAAGCTACAGAGATCTCGCTCAGACAACTTAGCCTCAGCAATTATCACCGATTTGGCACCTGCTAATAATTCAGCAAAGGCTGCGTTAACTGAAGCATAATTCTGCTTGAGAGTAGCACCCGTACTCAAATGCTCGATCACCTTGGCAGCTTCATCGCAGACAATGATATAGGGCAAACCCTTACGAATCAAGTGTTTGACTAACCCGATCGAATCGGGACACAGCACCAAACCACCCCGTTGTCGGGCCTCTGCTAGGACTTCGCCAGGATCGTCAAACGAGTTGCGGTGGGGTAAGTTAAAATTATGCGCCGACTGTTCTCCGAGCTTGTTGGTGGGCGTGAAGACGATCGTTAATGTATCCAATTCTTTACCAGCTTGGATCAGCCGATTAATCTGGTAGGTTTTACCTGCCCCCGTATCGGCGATCAGAGCGGTGATATACCCAGATGGTACGTTTATCCCATCAGGCAGATAATCGCCCGTTGTGTCACGCGCAATCGTCCGCTCTGGGGATAATTGATATGCCTTATCTATTTGGGCATAAATCTCGCGGTGGCGGGAGAATTTAATCGTCTCTAGCATCCACCCTTGGATATCCTCCCCCCGCGCTCGAATCGTCGCTTTAGCATCATCGATCCCTTTACCAATATCTCTGTCCCAGAACATCATTCGGGATTTAGGTTGAGCACCCGCTGTAATCAGCGCAGAGATTAGTTTATGACCTTGGCATTTGCCATTAATAAAGGCATTACTCTCAGGGTCATCCATATCGTACCAAAGATCGATAAACCGACCTGTAGCAGCTAATTCTGCAAGTTTGGGGAGCAGGATTCGCTCGCATTCACCGCTATATGTAGACCAGAGATTAGCAGACAAAGCAATACAGGGAAACCCATTATTGGTAAGATTGGCAGCTTGCTCTTGACTCGCCGTGCATTTGACCTGAATTTTGTCGGGCAAATTTAAGGCGATTTCCCAGTAGTTCTCACACGTTACCACCAGATCCAGTCCAAAATTTGCACACAGTCGCCCACAGGCGAGAGGATCTACCACTGGATAAAAGATTTCGCGCCGATCTTTTAAAGTCTCGTATAAACTTGAATCTAGGACTCGCACTCCTGATACAGACCAGTTACCAATTCCCAGGATCGCCACACAGGGAAATCCATCACCAGTCAGGCTAATTGCCTTTTTCGCCCCTTCGGTAATGCCAACTCGAATCCATTTCGGCATCGACAGCACCACATCCCAATAATCAGCCGGAGTGAGCGCGAATGGCAGTCCAAAATTCTCGATTAGTCGTTCGCACGCTAGTTCATCCACTGCGGGATAAAAGATTTTATTCCCTTCTTCCCCCGCTAACTTCCGTGCGGATTCATACTTTTGATACTTTTGCTTAACCTCATCCCAGCGCGGAATGCGAGGTTTAGCGTTAAAAAATCCAGCACGGTTCGAGATAAAAGCAAATAATTCACCCCCAAACTTATCGCCAGGGCGATTCCAGCTATCCCCATTCCCCTCGAAAAATCTGGAGACGGGAATATTAAGCGTTTCCAACACCTCAAAGCGACCATAGCCAGAGTTGACGATCTGTTGGGTATTTAACTCCAACATGGAGGCGCGAATATCGCTACCCTCAATACAATCTCGGACAAAATCTGCCCACTCAGTAACGGGCGGCTGATTCCAAATTTTGTAACAATCCACATGGGCGATCTGGGGATGGTGTTTAATCCAAGTCCAGAATCCAGTATCTTCAGCCCGATCGTTATTTGTCGGATATCCAGCACGAGACCGATACTCTTCTTTTAACCCATAACGCTCGGCAATTACTAAACCATCAGCCCATTTGACACAATTGAGTTGTTGTGGTAAAGAAATATTGGAATAGAGCGGGTGGGATATTCTGGTTCCCCCGTCTGGCGCAGTAGCTGTTGATTTTGGCGAAGATTGCCAAAATCTTAAACTTTTGGGCGCGGAAATTTCAGATGCTGGGCTGGAAGGGACGATTGGCTGGTTGAGATCTTTCATGTTGGGGTTCCATTTTGTAGGGGTGGAACCCGCCTGGGGCTATATCTGACTGACAATCTTTGTCAGTGTGGGACTTCTCAAAACCAAAACTTCGTTTATTTGACAGTGGCGGACGCTTCAACAAGGTGCCGATCTCAGCGCAGACAACAGTACCCCATTTCCTGTCAAGGAAACGTAGCGGAGGTTTAGTGCTGTTGTTTGGCTTATGAGGGTCATTTAGTCTTGCTTAGGGAGGTCACTTTCAACAATTAAGGGCGGAGTTTGCAATTCTTGCATCTGTGAGGGTATCATAGAGGAAAGAATTGTTTGTATAAATTCGTTTTAGCCTTGTAAACTTTGGACGAATTTAGTACGTTGTTTGTGGAAGCCCGCTTTAGCACCTTGCTAGGCGGGTTTTCGCTATTAAGGCGATCTGGATTAGGTAGTAGGTTTCATAGTTTTAGTGTAGTACGTGCCGTGCCCATTCGGGCTTTGATTTTTTCTATAGAGATAAAACTAGAGTGCCCATAATCGAAGGATAGATCGATAATTACAAATTTACCATCTCTTGGCTATTTAGTTGCATTCCCCCCAGCCTTGATGTCAAGCGTACTTCAAAAAACAGCACAAGATGCAACTTCTGATGAGTAGTTACGACTAGCAAAGCTAGCCGTGATAAAATAGGATCTAAAGGGGGATTGAGTATGGCAGAGAAGACCAAAAAAACAAGTATATTGAAATTCATCAAGGCTGAGGAATTTCCAGTCGAGCCAGAACCGAAAGCGATCGTCGAAAAATCACCAAAAAAACAAGTTACTGCTGAAAAGAAGAGCAAAAAGACAACAACTGCACCGAAAAAAGAACAACTACCAGAGCAGATAGAACAGACACCACTATGCGATCTGCAACCCGAAGAACAGCCCGTAGAGCATCTAGAAACATCCAATCAACAGTCTAATGATGGTGTCAAGAAAGTACTACCACCAATCCCAGAGCGCACGCCCCAGGAGTGGAAAGCTGCCTTCACCGCTTATAATAAATCACAAAAAGAGTTCATAGACTCATTACCAAAACGTATCCCTCCAGCGGTAGGAAAAGTAGCAGATAATCTTGCCAAAGACCGACTAACTTTTTTTATAGGTAAAAAGTTTAAACCAATGTCATCTGCTTTAATCGATCGATTATTACTAGACCCATCGCTAGTTGCTCCGACTTGGGATGTGCTGACAGATAATGACCTTCCGGTGAGCTTGAAAATTCGGCAACTACGTGTGATTGGATGGGAGGCAGAAATCATGCCTGGAAAACGTGGCTTCATAAATATTTACATATTGGCTCGAATTCTAGAGCAAGGAATTCGGTGAAATTAGTTCGTGAAGTTGTAGTGTTTAATCGGGAGTAAGCTTAATCCCCAAATTTAAAGCCGGATTATTCAACCACCTGTCGCCGACATGGGTATAAATCGCCGTAGTCCGAGGATCGGCATGTCCCAATAAATCCTGCACCTGCCGTAAAGATGCACCACTCTGAATCGCCAGGGTAGCCGCTGTATGCCGTAGTGAGTGAGCGGATAAAGTCCGTCCCTCACCATGCTTGATGTTGAGAGCTTTGAGATAGGTATCGACGATCTTTCTTATTCCCCGCCGCGACAGCCGAAAATCTTGCTCGGATTCCTTTAAATTTCGAGGACGATAGTAAAGATTAATGAACAGGGGCGTAATTCTTGCAATACTATAAGCCGCCTTCTTTCTGGCGAGTAAATAACGGTCGAGTAAATCCACCAAATCGGGAGTCAAAGGCACGATC
>JAJAZF010000194.1 GCA_026785875.1 Chamaesiphon sp.
CGATATTTGTCCGAACTATTCGGTCTACTATCCGAACTCCGGCTGGGGCGAAAATCGCGATCCCCACTACCCGAATTGTCACGATCTCCCTGACGTGGGGAAGGTTTACCGCCACCGGAGCGACGAGGTTTAAATACCATGATATGTTAGCTAAAAAATTAGAGGGCTGGAGTCGAATCAAACTGGAGCAAGGCAAGTAACTCCGAGAGCCGTTGAGGATCGGTGATGTAAAGATAACCGATTAAAGTCTCAAAACTGGTAGCTTGCTGATAAACTTCGGGATCGAGGCGACGCGGACGACCATTCGCCGCATTCCGCCCGCGTCGGATCGCATCCAATTCCACGGATGTCAGATGGGGTAGGAGTAGTTGCAGATGACTAGACTGCGCTTCAGCACGTACATGAGCGACAACTTGTTGATGATAAGCGTGAGAACGCTTTGGTGGAAACAAAAATCTCGTGCGAACATGGAGTTCGTACACAGCATCGCCCAAATATGCTAGAGCTGCTGGTGACAGTTGTGGCACTTGGTTGGGGTGGATGGCATTATTGAGCTGTTGCCAGCTTTGTGGTAGCTCAGTTTCACCCACAGCGATATCTATACAATTAGAAAATTTTTAGTTGCGTTTTACAATCTTATCAAGATTTCCGAAAACTGGTTTAAATTCATCCATCTTGACATCAAACTTAGCAGCTACTTCTGAAGCAATGTCAAATTAGAGATTTAGGGTAGTGAGTGGATGGTGAATGGTGGATGGTGAATGGTGGATGGTGGATGGTGGATGGTGGATGGTGAATAGTCGATCGAATCTCGCTTGGGGTGGTACGGGAGTAGTCATAGTGAGGATGACGATTTGCCATCCGCACTACTTTTACTTGACCTCAATCCGTGCTAATGCTGCATCGACGGATGTTTGGAGTGATAGGAACTGCTCCAATCTCACGAGTTTGACAGTTTGGGTAACTCGCGCATTCGTGACTAGTTGGACTGTCCCTTCTACACCAGTCGCCTTTTTGACTAGTTGGACTAGCGCACCTAGTCCAGAGCTATCGACGAAATCGATTTTGGATAGATCCAGAATCAGATTTTTGGGGCCTTCTTCAACACATTTGTCCATCACCTTTCTAAAAGTCGGTTCGGAAAATGCGTCGAGTAGTCCAGTGAGGCGGAATAATTGGTAGTTCTCTTTGACTTCGCGAGTGCCTCGAAGACTCACGGTTAGGCTTAATGGTTCAGCGATAATAGCCTCCTTTAACTTTTACTTAAATAAATTATTTATCTGTGTGCGATCGATCCAAACAATCACTTGAATGGATCGCACATTCTGGTTATCTTGTCAATTTTAGTAGCTATCTAGTTGTTAGTGGTTAGTTTTTAATCCAAGCTGCCGATTTTCTCATCAAAATCAGGGGTTTAAGTCCCCATGTGATAGGTCATCCGACAACGATCGACGAGCGACTAGCGACTATTTAAATTACGCTAGCGAGTCCCTAATTTTGCGTCCCGCATCTGCTGGACAAATTTGGCAAATAAATAATCGGCATCATGCGGCCCAGGACTAGCTTCTGGATGGTATTGCACTGAGAAACAGGGCAGAGTCTTGTGCTGTAATCCAGCGATCGTGCGATCGTTTAAATTGAGGTGAGTGATTTCGATATCTGCGCCCAGAGACTGGGCATCGATCGCAAATCCATGATTTTGGCTGGTAATTTCTACTGTCTGGGTGAGTCCGGCTGGCTGGTTGAGTCCCCGATGTCCAAATTTGAGTTTGAAGGTTTCCGCTCCCAGGGATAGACCCAAAATTTGATGACCCATACAGATGCCGAAAATCGGCTTGTCAGCTTTCAATAACTCTTTAGTCGTCGCAATCCCCGTTGTCACTGCGGCGGGGTCGCCAGGGCCATTAGAGAGGAAGATGCCGTCGGGATTGTGCTGGAGGATTTCAGCGGCTGAGGTATCGGCTGGGACGACGATCACCCGACAACCATAGCTAGCCAACCGCCGGAGGATATTGCGCTTGACTCCAAAATCTAAGGCAACCACAGTGAATGTTTCGCTATAGCTGGGATCTGATGCGGGTTTAAATTCCCACATCGGTTCGCTCGGTGACGACCACTCATATACTGCCTCAGTGGTAACATTGTTCACGAGGTTTAGTCCAGTCATATTTGGCGCAGACCGCACCAGATTGAGTAGTTCGGCAGGATCGAGAATTTCGGTGGAAATTCCCCCATTCATCGCTCCAGCAGATCGCAATTTTTTCGTCAGTGCGCGAGTATCGATGCCGTGGATACCAGGAATATGATGGTGTTCGAGATATTTGGGGAGGGAAGCTGTCGATCGCCAGTTACTCGGACGATAGCAGACATTCCGCGCGATCGCGCCACGAACGTGAGGAAATTGGGATTCCTCATCATCGGGGTTGACACCTGTATTGCCCAATTCTGGATAGGTGAACACTACAATCTGACCGCTATAGCTGGGATCGGTGAGGACTTCCTGATAGCCAGTCATTCCGGTATTGAATACAACTTCGCCAATCGTCGTACCCATAGCTCCAAATGACAAACCAGGATAGGTTGTGCCATCTGCTAAAACTAATAATGCTGGCAAGACCGCAGAAACGGGCATAGAATTTACAAACGGGTTGTTATGGCGCAGCTATTATAGCATGAGAACATCGGTTTTACAAAAAGTTAATGCCAGGATTTAGATGGTCAGCGGTTAACCGCACAGCGTTCGCGTTGACGAGATATAGTCTGACTAAACAATTCCCTTTTAGAGTTTCGCGATCGAGCCACGACAATGATAATTTTGGATTTGAGTAGCAATCGGAGCGAAACAAGCGATCGGAGAACTCAATCGTAAGGAAAGTTTACCGGCGTTGCTGAATTAAGGTATGAAACGCACAAATAATTTTTGTAGGGGTAATGCCTTGTGCTTACCCTTAATCAATGCGGGGTAAGCACAAGGCATTACCCCTACACAGAAATCATACCCCGATTCAGCAACGCCAGTTTACCGTCCCCAGGTAGAAATAAACCAGCCGATCGCCATTCCTAAGCCCCCAAACCGCACCGCTTGCCAAAAAGGTTCCCACATTAACTTCCATTCGTTGAGCAATCTGGATTCCAGGGTAATGTCTAACTGTTCCAAACGCGATCGAATCAGCTCTAGTTGTTGCTTGACTTCAGGATGTTTGCTACCTTGATGTGTCAATTCATTGCGCTGACGCTGTAATACAACCTGTTCCCGTGTGGCTAACTGAATATCCACCTGACGATGCTTGAGATCGACTATCGCCTGTTCTAATTCGGCGATTTCGCGATCGAATTCAATTGTCTCATCAACTGGGGGCGCATTCTTAGTCATGGTCGCAAGATACAATTTGAATAGCATTGTTATTAATATGCCTAAATTTAGGTCATAACTCCCATGTCTTCCACTACAGACGATCTTACTACCCTAGAACTAGCCCAAGCCCTCGCCGAACGGCTGCGAATTGCTGAAACGGATTGGCACAGGCTCAAGTCCAATCGTCCCGCACGGGCAAAGGAGCAAGCCGCTGCTGCACTGGTATTTTTGCTCAAGGATAATTCTGATGAAGCATTAGCACGATTTTCGCAATCTGTGGGTTGGTTGGATAAATCTATTTCTGCGCCACCTTGTCCATCTCATGGCGATCGATCTAAATAAATATCGGTTCCTACTTTACCTCTGGCACCCAAGAATCGTAAGTAGGATCGGTGTAAAGGTAGGCAAAAACTAGTAGTCGATTCTCTTTCTCCAGAGGCTACGCCAACGATTTCTAAATATCTCGATCTGGTTTGCCACCCTATCTACTTGATGGGGATATAGCAGCCAGTAAATCGATCGCCGATCGGAACTGCCAATTGCATTAATTAAGGCGAGAATTTCCGCAGGAATGACTCAATGATAACTAGCAGATCCGATCGGGATTAAAGAACAGCAAATTTAGCGATATGAAGCAAACCATTATCAGGCAGTAGTTATAATTAAAGTGTTAGAATTAAGAGTAATCATAGATTATGATTTCAAAAGTATGAATATTTCACAAATTGAAAGCATTGTCAAATATATAACTAATGCTCAGGGAGAAAAGACGGAGGCTATTATTCCGATCGAGCTTTGGCACAATCTCTTGAAAAATCTTCCCTCAATGGGCAATGAATTGACAGATAGTGGATTAGATTCAGTAGATGAGAATGAGCCAAAATCTCAGATCCTAGCCGATCTACAAGCATCTATTCGAGCGGTTAAGGCTGGAGAAGTTTATCCGGTATCCCAGCTTTGGGATGATTTGGATGATTAGATTGTGACAGAAGTTTTAATTACGCTACCATTCAAACGTCGTTTTAAAGATCTATCGAAACGTTATCGAAAAATCCCAGCGGATATTCAACCGATAGTAGACGATTTGCAATCTGGAAAGATTGTGGGCGACCAAATAACTGGAACTGATTTTACAGTATTTAAAGTTAGAGCTAAAAACAGTGACATCCCTACAGGTAAAAGTGGCGGTTATCGGATCATTTATCAGTTAATATCGCCTGAATGTATTTATCTGCTGTCGATTTATGCTAAATCAGATCGAGGGGATATCACCATCGCAGAAATTGAAAATGCGATCGAGCAATCTTAATACAGAACAACAAGTCTTAGAGGGTGTTTGAAAAGTCAAATTTGTTAAGCCTAAACCCTAGAAAATCCCCCCAAACCCCCTTAAAAAGCTTGCTCAGATCCGGTCAAAGTCCCCCTTTTTAAGGGGGATTAGGGGGATTGCACCACCTGCGCG
>JAJAZF010000195.1 GCA_026785875.1 Chamaesiphon sp.
CAGCAGCAGGATTCCAACCACCCGGTATTGTAGCGAGACGATGCATCGAATTTCACCCTGACAGACAGCACCTCATTGTAACGAACTTGGGTTAGGGTCATGAATCTTCCGAGATCGATCGATAGTAATGTTACGATCTAGTTATCGATCGACAGTTAGAATCTGCTATGTCCGCACGCGATATTTTTCATAATGCAGTGAGAACTGCCTTTCGTCCAAACTACAATTCAACAACATCGACTTAAATTAGCAGTTTATGAGCCAGAAGCCAAGGAGATAGTCAAATGGCAGAACTAACTGAATATCAAACCAAAATTCAATATTTACTTTCTGAATTAGCTGCTTATGGCTCTAGCGATCGGGAAGTTGAATCGCAGTTAATTTTTGATGTAGAGCGAAATCATTATCAACTAATCCATGTCGGTTGGCGCAATAATCACCGAATTTATGGCTGTGTGGTGCATCTAGATATCAAAGATAGGAAAATCTGGATTCAACACAATGGCACTGAGTTTGATATTGCTGTCAAACTAGCAGAGATGGGTATTTCCAAACAAGATATCGTGAATGGATTCCATTCGAGCTATATGCGACAGTTTACAGAATTTGCTGTTGGCTAGAAAATAGACTTTATTGTCTAGTAATCGGTGCTGGCTGTTGTTCGGCAAAGATCGCACATTCAGTAGGATTCCAACCGCCTGATATTGTAGCGAGACGATGCAATTTTCACTCTTACAGACAGCACCTTATTCTAACGAACTTGCAGATAGTGACGGTTTGACCTTTAATTACTGATTGTTAACATTTATCTCAATTACTACTTCTGTTAGTGAATCTATCTTTGGGGTGTCCATACTAAAGCATTAGACTAAATCGCTTAATTTAGGTTTCTGGCACAGAACTGAGTATCAATTCTTAAAAATAATACTATGACAAAAGAAATACTTTTATCTCGTTTTGCAGACGCTGAAATGGAAGAAGCATCAGTAAATGCTAAAAAATCGTTCAATGTTTTTTGGCGTGAATTATCATGGGAGATGCGGAGAATTATTCCAGGGCTTGATCTGAGTGTACTGAAAAGAGGTTTTCCCACGAATGAAAAAAGTAATCTATCTCTCGAACACATGTGGGTTGGAGACATTTCGTTTGATGGCAAAATCATCAGAGGAAATCTACTCAACCAGCCAAATCAAATAGAAAATCTAAATCAAGGTGATATTGTAGAATTTGATTACGAAGAAATATCAGATTGGATGTACTCAATTAATAATAATGTCTATGGTGCTTTCACAGTAAATGTTCTTAGAAGTCGAATGGCAAAAAAGGAACTAAAAGAACATGATGATGCTTGGGGACTAGATTTTGGAGATCCCAGTAATAGCAACATCGATTCAAATCTTTCATTTAGTAAGTTTTTACTAACTCCATCGATCGAGCTTCCAGAACACCCAATGAGTGTGAACATGGCGGAGAATTCTGAAGATGGAATCAGAGAAATGGGGCAACAAATCAATGACTCTTTAACTCTTGGTATGACTATGCTTCAATTTGAGTCATTAGCAGGAAATCTTACTCAGGTAAAGCTACTACTAAAGTATGGTGCAGACAAGAGAATTAAAAATGTTCATGGTCAAACAGCACAGGATTTAGCCGAAATATTTAGTTGGGCAAAGATATCGGCTGTTCTTAAATGATGCCTCAATATAATCGATCGAGAGTGTTTAGACCCGATCGAGATAACCCACTACTTAAACAGATCGAGACATCTCAGCAGCCGTTTTCTGTGCGTCGGCATAAATTTTTAGTGCCGCCGCCATGTGTTTTTCCGACTCTTCGCCTTTCGATCGAAACCATTCCAAAGTTTCCGAATCAACACGAACGGCAACCGTAGAGATTGGATTAGAAGGCATTCGTAACTTTGCCTTTGAGAAAAACTCCTCTGTCAATGGCGGAATATCTGACGTATCGATGTCATCATCCGTCATCGCATCAATTTTATCCCATTTCGTTCTTGATGTATTGCTCATAATATCTTCTTTCATGAGAGAGTGCTTTTCTCAACGAAATGATTCGAGTTGTTTCTCGATCTAGCTCGGTGAACATCACAACTACGATCCGCCCATCTAGCAGTCCAGTGCCGATCCATCGATCTTCACCATAGTTCCTACGATTATCGATGTCAACTATCATCGGAGAGTCAAAAACTTGATATGCGTCTGAAAAATCGAAACCATGCTTGTCAAGATTAATCTCGTTTTTTAGATCGTCCCACTCGAAATTCATATCCTAAATCGATCTCGCCTGACAAATCTAATTTTACTCGATTTTCGTTCCGCAAGGGTACGCCAACGAGATCGTTCAAACTCGAGCGATTGTTTTACTCGCTCGACTCACGCAGCATATTTGCAAACTGGAACTTCAGTAAATCGATCGGGTGCTTGCCCAGTCATGATAATTTGTTGTAAATGCTCCACTGTTGATGGCGAAAAAAACTGTTCTCCTGTTTCTTCATCCACCCGCGCAGGTACATTTTCAATTACGAAAAGTTTCCCATTAAGTTCGAGCGTATATGTCACCTGCGTTTCAACTTGCATGTCTCGATTACTCATCATTAATTACTTATCCTGTGTGTAAAGTCGTAATTCCAGCGTTGCAAACAGTGAAAATGTATTTACAGTGTCGATACGTTACTCTCAAAAAGCGATCGTGTGTATTATATTATAACCGCTCAGATCCGGTCGCTTCGCTATGCGTAGTGATGGCGCGGGGTTAGAGTTAAAATGATGGTGGTGACTGGATGAGCATCGATATTGCGTAACTGGATAGATTAAATATGGAAAATACTTATAACCCCGCCGGGATCGAATCCAAATGGCAGCAGTCTTGGACGGAGCAAAATTTATATAAAACTGATACAACTAGCTCCAAGCCCAAATTCTACGCGCTGTCGATGTTTCCCTACCCGTCGGGAAATCTGCACATGGGACACGTACGGAACTATGTTATTACTGATGTAGTTGCCAGACACAAACGGATGCAGGGACATCGCGTATTGCATCCGATGGGTTGGGATGCGTTTGGATTGCCAGCGGAAAATGCCGCCATCGAGCGGGGGATTCATCCGGCGACTTGGACGTATCAGAATATTGCCCACATGCGATCGCAGCTCCAGAAATTGGGCTTGTCGATCGATTGGGATCGAGAGATAGCAACTTGTTCGCCAGAATATTATCGGTGGACGCAGTGGATTTTCTTGAAGTTCTATGAAGGTGGATTGGCGTATCAAAAAGATGGGATGGTCAATTGGGACCCGATCGACCAAACCGTATTGGCGAACGAACAAGTCGATGGTGATGGGCGTTCCTGGCGGTCTGGGGCGATCGTCGAGAAGAAGGCTCTCAAGCAGTGGTACTTTAAAATTACCGAGTATGCCGAGCAATTATTGACCGATCTAGACCAATTATCGGGGTGGCCAGAAAAAGTCCGCACGATGCAGGCAAATTGGATCGGTAAATCGATCGGGGCAAATCTAGAATTTCCCATTGTCGGTGCGAGTGAGAAAATTACTGTTTTTACGACTCGTCCCGATACTGTTTATGGCGTGAGTTACGTTGTATTAGCTCCAGAACACCCACTCACGGTGCAAGTGACTACTTCAGACCAAAAAGCGGCTGTTGATGCCTTCATCGCCGAAGTTAAGCGTCAAAGTGAGATCGATCGTACGGCGGAAGATCAGCCTAAGCGCGGTGTACCGACAGGTGCGATGGCGATTAATCCCTTCACTGGGGCGGAAGTACCGATTTGGATTGCGGATTATGTCTTGTATGAGTATGGTACGGGCGCAGTGATGGGCGTTCCCGCACACGATGTTCGCGATTTCAAGTTTGCGACTCAATATCAGTTACCAATTACCCAAGTAATTGCTGCAACTGCACAAGATCCTAGCAATCTGGCTCCGCTTACCGCAGCCTATACCGAAGCTGGAACGATCGTTAATTCTAGTCAATTCGACGGATTGGACTCAGTTACCGCGAAGAAGTCGATAATTGAATATGCCGAACAACATGGCTATGGTAACGGGAAGATCCAATATCGGTTGCGCGATTGGTTGATTTCGCGTCAACGTTATTGGGGTGCGCCGATTCCGATGATTCATTGCCCCAAATGTGGGACAGTTCCCGTACCAGAGGCAGATTTACCAGTGCGATTGCCTGAAGATGTAGAATTTACAGGCAAAGGTGGTAATCCTTTGGCTCAATTAGAGTCGTGGGTAAATGTGCCATGTCCGAGTTGTGGTGCGCCAGCCAAGCGCGAAACCGATACGATGGATACGTTTGTGGATTCTTCTTGGTATTTTTTGCGCTATCCAGATGCGGGTAATGATGAGCAAATATTCGATCCCAAAATTACCAATGATTGGATGCCTGTAGATCAATATGTGGGCGGGATCGAACACGCAGTCTTGCACTTATTATATGCCCGCTTCTTTACGAAGATCGTGCGTGATTTTGGAGCTGGCGATGGTGGTAAGACTAAGCTGCTAAATTTTGACGAGCCATTCAAATACTTACTCACTCAGGGGATGGTGCAGTCTACTACTTATAAGAATCCCCAGACAGGTAAATATATCGAGCCAGCCACAGTATTAGATCGCGCTCATCCGACAGATCCAGTCACTGGTAGTGCGTTGGAAGTCACGTTCGATAAGATGTCTAAGTCTAAATACAATGGCATCGCTCCAGAGGAAGTAATCGGGAAGTATGGTGTAGATACCGCACGGATGTTTATCTTGTTTAAAGCACCACCAGAGAAGGATCTTGAATGGGATGATGCGGATGTTGAAGGACAGTTTCGCTTTCTAAATCGACTGTGGCGATTGGTAATGGCAGCTAAACCTGCGACAACAAGTTCGAGTGGAGAATTATCAAAATCTGAGAAGGATTTACGCCGCTTTATTCATCATGCTATTCAAGCAATTACAGAAGACTTGGATGGAGATTATCAGTTCAATACTGCGGTGTCTGAATTGATGAAACTCAGTAATGCCATTACCGATGCAGATTGCAAAGATTCACCTATATATGCCGAAGGGATTGAAACTTTACTGATCTTAGCGGCACCATTTGCACCGCACATGACCGAGGAATTGTGGCAATTGACGGGACATACTGGCTCGATTCACGAACAATCCTGGCGGCAATTCGATCCGGCTGCTTTAGTTGCTGATGAAATCACACTAGTGATTCAAGTTATGGGCAAAACTCGCGGGACGATTCAAGTCCCTGCGACGAAAGATTCGGCAACTTTAGAGGCTCATGCACGGGAGTCGGCGATAACGAAGAAGTTTACTGAAGGGAAGGAGATTAAGAAGGTAATTGTGGTGCCTGGAAAGTTGGTCAACTTTATTATTGGTTGATAAATTGCAGCATAAATCTACCGTAGTAGCTCGTCCAGGTTAAAATTGTGGGTAAAGATGGTGTAATTTAATTCTGGCATCAGCCGTGGTAAATTGCCATTTAACTTGAGCATATTCACGATTACGTTCTGATTGCCAAGCAGCTAATTCAGCTTTCAAAACATCGGCTCTACTAATACGTCGATCTAGACACTGTTGTGACAAAACACTTAACTCAATCTCGGCAATATTCAACCCTTCGGGTGAGGCAGTCGC
>JAJAZF010000196.1 GCA_026785875.1 Chamaesiphon sp.
AAGAACGCACCTTCTGCATCCACACTTTGCCCGATGTAATTGAGATACATCTTCAAGTGACTAATCCGCGATCGCTCTTGCACTGCTTGCACCTTGGGCATCTGATATAGTCGATCGATATAGTCTCGTACTTGCTCTAGTGTGACGATCGAAATCTCCTGTCCCGATAATGCCTCCCGAATCTGCTTGAAAATCCAGGGATTGCGAATTGCCGAGCGTCCCACCATTACCCCCGCCGCCTGGGTTTGCGACAGCACAGCCATCGCGACAGCGGCAGAGGTGATATTACCATTTGCTAACACTGGACATCGCAACCGTTGCACTGCATGGGCAATCAGATCGTAATGAACGGTACCGTGGTAGCCTTCTTTAACCGTGCGACCGTGTAAACTGAGCAGGTCAATGTTGTGCTTGTCGATCAGACTCAACACTCGATCGAACTGACTCGTATCCTCAAAACCAATCCGCATTTTTACCGTCAACCGACCAGCCACAGCCGATCGCAATTCTCCCAGGATTCGATCTATTTTATCTGGATCGCGCAATAGTCCCCCGCCGACATTCTTGCGATAAATTTTGGGTGCAGGACAGCCCATATTTAGATCGAACCCAGCAATTGGATAGTGGCTTAATAGCCGTGCAGTCCGCACTAGATCGGGAATGCTTTCACCGATGGTTTGAGCAAAGATCGGCTGACCTGTAGTGTTTTCGGTAATCGATCTGAGGATGTGTTTCTCCAACCGCGAACTATCATGCACCCGAAAATACTCAGTAAAAAAGTAGTCAGGACAGCCATAACTCGCGATCGTATTCATAAAGCAGACATCTGTGACATCCTGCATCGGTGCCAAGGCTGTCAATGCTACTGCTGGAAATTTTGGCATCATCTGAGCCGGAATCAGATCTGAGAGTGTCATAGAATGGCTGAGTGCGATCGAGCATGTGGAAATTAGTGTCCTCTTCACCATTCTATGCCCTAACATCCGAGCCTTTAAACTAATCAGCTCCTAAAACTACCCTCTATCCCTAAAACTATCAAGCCTAAATCCTAAATCTACATCATGCCCCAATATTCTGGTTTGACGGAATCTTCGATCGCTAGCAACCACGCCGCCAGATCGAACCCCGCTGCTACTCGCCAAATTTGCATCTGGGCAAACTGTCGATCGCTACCGCTACTAGCGATCCAGCGATAACTCCAATAACTCAGTGCCACCCAGCGCAGATAGCGACGTTTTAGCCAGCGGAGGGGGTTTTGTCGAAAGGACTTCAATTCTCCAAGCATGGGTGACTTTGTACAGGATTTTGTGAGATATAAATAATTATGACAATAATTTTACCAACTTGCCGTTATCATCTCCCAAATTGAGATCGATTCTTAGGGGTTAGATGTAGTTTAGAATAGGTATCGAGGAATTGAGTGCAGATGTAGAGATCGCATTGTGAATTGGTTCTTGTTCGCTGCTTTCCAGTTCCTGTTTGGTGCTCCAGCCTACTAGCGAGCTGGAGCATCGACGAATCCTGATGTCTGACAGTTAATGTTTACGGTAAATATGTATCAATCTTCCACCCGCAACAACTTTTTAGACATTTTACTCGATCCGACGGCGATCGCAATCCTCGCTTCGATCGCGCTACATGCCACGATTGGAGCTAGCTTACCCTTCTTTACCCAGCCAGAAAAACAAGGTAAAAAAGTCGGCCCCAGTACAGTTAAGGTCGTACAACTGACTCCCAGCGAACTGCAACGTATCCCCCAAGCACCACCAGCCCCCACGCCCCAAGTTTTACCCCCTGTCACTCAACCGATCCCCTCTACTCGCCCCTCCGTGGCTCCAGTGCGTCCTCCACAGTTCTCCACCGCTCCTCAAACTATTCCTTTTTCCCCGATTCGTGGTGCTTTTGATGGAGTAACCATCAAACCACCAGCCGGAAACAAACAGCAGCCAGCAACACCCAAAAAACCACCCATCGCCCCAATATTCGATCCCGAAAGCATCTTCAAAACCACTCCTAAACCAAGCAAACCACCCATTCAAAAAGGCATTACCGCCAAGCCATCAACTCAACCCACCCCGTTAATAAAGAAGCCACTAGCTAAAAAACCTCAAGCAGTCATTACTCCCACTCCACAGCCAAGCGCAGTAACAGATGATGATGGTGGCGAGCAGCAGCCTACTACTCCAGCACCTACTCCGACAAAGCAAGCCCAGCAACCAGCGGGGACACCACAACCATCCCGTCCGACCGTCACACCCACACCTGCACCATTAACACCCCCATCAGATCGCTCCGCAGGTAGTGGTAATAGTAATTTTTATGGTAAGTATACCAAATCGGCTACGCAGCGATTACAGCAGTACATAGCGGCAAATCCAGGTCTAAAGTTGTACCAGCCGAAATTATTAGTACAAAATTATCCAGTGGGAGTAGCCTGTAGTAAAGTCAAGCAACCTCCATTTATCGTCCTCATGGTTGCTTTTGATAAAGTGCCAGAAAATCAGGAAAATAATATTTTAGGTGAGAGTACCGCACCGTCGATCGACAAACCATATGTTGCTGGAGATCGAGACACACCTGAAAATCGGAAGTTGGGGGAACTTGCGGCTAATGCAGCACTATATGATGCCAATAAAGCCGACCAAGATCGCCCAGCCGCAGATAAAGGTAATCGAGTCCTCTATCAATATCGAGTCCAATTCGATCCCGCCACCTGCAAAAAGTAGGCTAAAAACTCTTTAGCTGTGGGACGATCTAAAAAGGTCGATTCTCTTTCTCCAGAGGTTACGCCAACGATTTAGGGTAGCTCAAGTATCAACTGATTCCAAATCCTAAATGCCAAGTAGTTGTAGCAAACACGATCGCCGCAAACAAGGATAATAAACCTTGGATAATCAGACCAATCACCGAACCGAGGACGATTCCGACTCCAGCTTTGACCGAAATCTTCAATCTATCGACCATCGGTACCTGACGCGGGTATAGTAACTCGCCGACTACAGCCCCAATAAACGGCCCAAAAAACAAGCCCAGGAGCGGGCCACCTATCGGTAAAGCTGGCAGCAGTCCAAAGAATCCGAGGAATAAACCGAAGATCGAGCCAATTTGACCCCAATGACTCGCTCCAGCTTTTTGCGCTCCCCAGATGCCTGACAACTGCTCGATCGCAAAGCACATCACCAATACGACACTGGATACTACCAATGTGACCGTCACTTGGTTCCAGTCATACAGGAATCCCGCAATTATCGATGCACCCAAGATTAACAGCGGCCCAGGCATCACGGGTACTACAGACCCGACCACCCCCACTAAGGTCATCAATAGTAAAGCAACGTAAATTAGTGTTGTAGTTGTCACTTGGGGGATAATTGTTAATTGTGAGTTGGTGAGGACTTTTGTGCTTGTGCTGCTGCCATTAGATCGATCGCGATTAGAAAGCTAGTGCTGGAGCCAGGGTTGATAACGCCTGCATCGCGAATTGTAAGGCAAAGATGGCGATAATTGGGGATAGATCGATCGTCCCGATTGGCGGTACAAATCTAAACAGGTTGAGATAAGGATCGGTTACTGGACTGAGAAAGCCAACGATTTGCTGCATCCAGTCAATATTCGGAAACCAAGTCAATAACAACCGGACAAAAATAATAACTAGGTATATATTTAGAAAGTTTGAAATGCTAACAATCAGTAATGGTAAGATCGCGGCGTTGGTCATAAAAATTATTGTTTAAGCGGAAACCTGCTGCACCTATTTTAACCGATCGACTGGTACTTATGGCTTGTGTGGCATACCGTACAAACCGACTAAACCATACTGCTAGCGGTATGGTTTAGCACCATCACTTAGCTCTGAGGATCGAGCGGTGGTTGAGTCTGGACATCTTCATCCGTGCGTTCGGGGGAGAAGCCTTTGGTTTGGAGCAGCGGATCTCCAGGTGTATTGCCGATCGACGATCTGACTGAATCGATCGCATTATTTAAGTCACTAATTTTATCATCCAAACTGCGCCGAGCTATTTCCATCCGATCGAGTGTCCGGTTACGGCTGGATTTAAATGGTCTTTTTTCACCACTTGCACCGGATAATCTGCTACTTTCAGTTTCATCATTGAGCCGATTGGCTCTTTGAGTAGCGATCGAAGCACCAACAATTCCCCCAACTACGCCACCTACGAGCGTCCCTAACCAAAATCCACCACTAAATCCATCCCGATTACTCATCACCGCTCCCACCTAAAATTACTATTTTATAATTATCCCCTATTCCCGATCCCCCGATCCCCTAAGTGGTTTGACCAAAAAAGCATATTCCTCAACAATGCGATCGCCTAATAAATGCTCTTGAATAATTCGCTCGATCACGGCTGGGGTAACAGAATGATACCAAACACCATCAGGGTAGACAACCACGATCGGCCCATGATGACAGACGCGTAAACAGTTTGCTTTAGTCCGAAAAATACATCCTGGCTGTGCATCAGGACGATCGAGATTTAATTCTTTTAGTCGTTTTTTGAGGTAGTCCCATGCCACTAAGCTATCTGCTTTAGAGCAACACAGGGGTTTAGTTTGGTCTGCACAAATCAAGATATGTCGATCGATCCGATCTAGTCCTAAACTAGCGATCGAGTTATCGAACATCTGAAGATCGAGCAATTCATTATCCATCATCGGCAGATCGGTCATGGTTTCTATATCTAGCGAACAGTTATCTACTCCTTGACTCTTTGCCAACGCAATCATCGACTACCTGACTAGATTGACTGGCGCGGGGGTAGGCGAACCCACTGGGAGCGGCGCAATGGTAGTCACTTCTATATGATAGTTACTGCTAAGTGTACCTGGGAGTGAGACGATTTCGATCCGATACTCGCCAGAAAGGGGGAGATTTCCCTGCCAATTAACGGTATTTTTGGCGAAGACATCGACATTTGCCTGATTGGGAGCGAGGATATTCATTGTTGCTCCAGCCGGAGTACTTGTTAATGTAGTCTTGAGTTGTTGTCCGGCTAGTAGATTCAGACTAAAAACAGTCGGTTGGGTGGGATTTAGCGTCCCTTCTTTGATAATTGGCTTACCTACTTCTACGCTCAAAGCCTCCACCGTAGCGGCTGCGGGAGGAGAGATCGGCACCAATGGTGATGGCTCTATGCTAGCAATCGGTGCTGGTGCTGGAGTCGGAGGAGTCTCTGGGATTGCGGATGTGGATCCAGTTGGGGATAGTGTTTTGGTGCCACTACTAGAGGTTGTCATCGATCGACTAATCAAATATATGGGAATAATGATGACTATAAATGCTACTGCTGCCGCACCAAAGGCAATCCCCCACGGTGTATTCAGGATGCCGCGTAGGGGATTTTGCTGCTTGTGAATATTGTGGCTTGGAGCGGTACTAGACTTGACTGATGTCGTTCGCTTGACTCGTGACAGTGGTATGGAGTCGCGATGGTTAGTAGCTAGGGGGCTTTGACTGGTTGAAGGGCGAGGATTACTAGTGGATGGGATAAAACTGCCCGCCGCAACATCCGTTGGTGCTGACGCAATAAAATCCGATACCGATCGCAAGGCTTGGGCGACCTCATTGGCTGATTGGTAGCGACTATTGGGCACCCGACTGAGCATTTTATTGAGGATTTTGGCAAACCAAGGGGTGAGAGTGGGTACCCACTGATGCCATTTCCAGGTCATGGTACTTTTGTCAATCAGACTTTCGGGTTTACGTCCGGTCATCATCACGACAACTGTAACAGCTAATGCGTATAAGTCGCTGTTTGCATAGGCTTCCCCTGTTTGCAGTTGCTCTCCAGGTGCATACCCAGCTTTACCAACAGTTGTCCCTTGGTGGATTTGGGTGGATACTTCTAATTGTGTCACACCTGCTTTAACTACACCAAAATCAATCAGCACGGGTAACTTATCTCGATCGCGAAAAATAATATTGTCGGGAGAAATATCGCGGTGAATAATCCCCATCCCGTGAATATGCGTTAGCACTGGCAGCATATTCAGGATAAACTCAACGGCTTCAGCTTCTGTAAAGGTTTTACTATTTTTTAGCCGATCGCTGAGAGTTTTGGCGACTGTTTTTCCCTCTGCATACTCCTGCACCAAAAAGAGTCTTTTTTGCTCTTCAAAGTTGGCGCGGAACTTCGGGATTTGGGGGTGGTTAATTTGGTATAATACTTGAGCTTCACGCTGGAATAGCTCCTTAGACTTTTTGAGCGCATCCCGACCGCGATCGCTGGGACTAAATTCTTTGAGCACACACATCTCATCAAAACAGCCAGTGTCTTGAGATAAGTATGTACGCCCAAAACCCCCTTGACCTAATACTTTGGTCACGCGGTAACGCTGTTGAAGTAGTGTTCCCAATGGAATTGGTGGCTGCATAACCTGAACTTACGCCTTGAACTAAGGAAAATATCGAGAGTGTACTAAAGCTAATCAGATCTGAGTTTAGTCAAAATGAGCAAATAGTCTAAATGCGGATTTGGGTAAGTGTAATGTCAACTAATCCGTGGTTATTTAATGATATTTAGCGAGGGCAACAGCAAATGCGATTACAGCAAATGCGATCTCTAGCCGTTCTTATCATACCCTCGCATCAGTCAGAATCGTTCATCTGTGTGCAATAAACTTTTAATGAAAATTTTGCTTGTTGATGATGAACCCGCTCTAACTGAACCGCTCAGTCGGCTTCTGACCAGAGAAGGCTATACTGTCGATGTTGCTAGAGATGGTCGAATTGGTAATAATTTGGCGATCGAAAGCAATTACGATCTGCTGATTTTAGATTGGATGTTGCCACATCTAACTGGGTTACAAATTTGTCAACAATTACGCGATCGGGGTGACTTTACCCCGGTATTATTCTTAACAGCCAAGGATACTCTCGACGATCGCGTGATTGGACTGGATGCGGGTGCTGATGACTATTTGGTCAAGCCGTTTGAGCTGCGGGAATTACTAGCCAGAGTTCGCGCTTTGCTGCGACGGGTGCAGATAGTAGATCCTGCTCCGACTCAATCTCGACTCCAAGTGGACGATTTAGAACTGGATCTAGATAATCAACTTGCCTATGTGCGCGGACGGAGTATCGAACTTTCGGAGAAGGAAACTCAATTACTCGGATACCTGATGCAAAATGCTGGGCAAGTCCTACCCCACAGCCAGATTCAAGCCTATCTTTGGGGGCAAGATACTCCCCCTAGCAGTAATGTCCTAGCTGCGTTGGTGCGACTCCTGCGGCGGAAAATTGAGGCTAAGGGGTCGCCCGAGTTGATTCAGACTGTTTATGGGAAGGGGTATCGGATTGGTTTTAAGGGTTAGGTTTTGGGTTTGAGGTCTGGTCGATCTTACCTGCCTAATA
>JAJAZF010000197.1 GCA_026785875.1 Chamaesiphon sp.
ATCGCGGATACCTTCGAGTCTAATCATACTGGGGATATCTTCGATCGGCTCCCCTTCAGCGGTAACGGCGGTAAAGGAACCTACCCATTCACCCAGATTTTCGAGGACGCACTCCCATTGGGATTTCATGATTTGTTAGTGGGGAGTTGGGAGTTAATTATTTACAGCCTAAAACCTCATTCCGCATCCCGATTTTCAATTTTGGCGATCGCCAGTTTAGCTAGAATCCGCACTGGCTCTAATTTGTCGGTGAGGAGAACTGTTAGCGGTAAGATGGCTGTGCGATCGCCTAATTTGCCCAATGATACTGCGGCTGTCCGCCGGACCTCGCCATCGGGATCGCGTAATGCCGTAATTAGATCGGGTAGTGCGGGTAAATATGCCATTTTACCGATCGCGGAGGCTGTTTCCGATCGCACATTTGGATCGATATCGCCGAGAGTCTCGATCAGCAGTTGTGCTGCTCTCTCATCGCCACGCTCTTGAACTAAATGCGCGATCGCATTTACCGCCGCACAGCGAACATCGATCGAATCTGATTTAATCGCATCTTCTAGAAAGGGAGCCGCCTCAGCTCCAATAAAACCCAATGCCCAAGCTGCATGACCCTTGGTACTTTCCGAGCGGCTCGGATCGGCTAAGATATCTAATAATGCTGGCACTGAAGCTGCGCCCATCTTGGCTAAAGCACCGACGGCGGAGCCTTTGACTACCGTGTCTTCGTCATTGAGGAGGGCGTGAAGTAAGCTGGGGACAGTAGTAGGATCGACGATCAGAGCTAGAGTTTTACCAGCAGCACGGCGCACGACTGGATTGGCATGGTTTAAGAGTGCATCAACCAATAATGGAGTAGCAGTTGCGCCGATGTCACCCAATGTTTGGGCAAACCGCAACCGCACCAATCCGCGCGAGTCTCCCAAACACTCAATCATCTGTTTGAGTAAGGGAATGTCCTCCGCATCGAACGTGTCGAGATCGATCTGTGCGGTAATCGATCGCATCAAAGCATCAGTCTCAGCCGGATCGAGCGCAACTACCGGAATATCTTCAAATTTCATATTTAATTACTAGCAAGTAGCGCAGCATGACGATCGCGAACCTCTTGCAGCATCGCATCGATTTTCACCAGTTCGGGTTCCATTTGCGCCAAGGCTTTGGCTTTGGGTAGTCTCGCTTTGTGGATTGCTTCGGTAGTGTCATGTACTAGTCGATCGCGATATTTCTGGAGTTCGGTGACGATCTCTTCGAGTTCGATCGCACTAATTTCTGCGGTTGTAGTCGTTCGATCTGATGTCATTTTTATAAATTTCCTAAAAGTTAATATTTGATGAGTTTTAAAAGTTGAGAGTCAGAAACTAGTAATTTGGGGACGATTTTGTCCACTAAGTTAAATCTTCGCAGATCCCGTCACCAAGTGGTACAGCTTTTGATTAGAGTGAGTAAAGATCTCTATGGTGTTGTGATGAAATTACCTGAAATTGAAACTGCATTGAGTAATCCTGATTTTCAATATCGTCTCAAAGCGATCTCCGCTCTCAAATCTTACGATTCTGACACTGCTGTTCCTATTTTAATCGCTACACTCAAAGACCCCGAATTTCTGGTGCGATCGTTTGTCGCTAGAGGCTTGGGAACGCAACAGACAGCAGCATCTTTTGCCGCACTGTTGGAGATGACCAAATTTGACGATACCCCCAATGTCCGTGCTGAAGCTGCTAATTCGCTCTCACTATTTGGGCAAGTGTCAATTTCTCACCTAGTTTCGGTATTTTGTCAAGACGATCATTGGTTAGTCCGCCGGAGTATCCTAGCGGCTCTAGAAGAGTTAGATTGTCCCCAAGAGCTAGTTGAAGTCTGTACCCAAGCACTCACCGGAGAGGATTTGACCGTTCAAGAAGCCGCGATCGATTCTTTAGCTTCGTTGGCTGATTCGAGCCACCATGCAGATGTCCTCGATCGACTGCTTACCCTCGCTCAATCCCAATCGCCTCGGTTACGCACCAGAGTTGCCCACGCGCTCCAAAAATTTGATGAACCCCAAGCACAGTCAGCTCTGATCGAACTCCGACAGGATACCGATCTTCAGGTTGTAGCTGCGGCATTAGAAGATTTATTCGATCGATGAGTTGAGATCTCCATCGCCATCTTTGGGGCGCGTCCGCCGATGGCATCAATCTCCGCCGATTATGCCTAAATCATTTTGCTTTGTGGACTACTTATGCTATATTTAGAAGTGCCTGCGGATATGGCGGAATTGGTAGACGCGCCAGATTTAGGTTCTGGTTTCGCAAGAAGTGAAGGTTCAAGTCCTTTTATCCGCATCTTAAAATCTGTATTCTCCTCATTTAACTGAGTAGACTTCCCCAACTCCAGGGGAGAGCGAACCGCTCGGTAGTTGGCTAATTCGATCGACTACTAGCGATTAGCGTAAACACTGAAATCTCTGGACGACAGTTAAACCGAGCGTAAATTTTAATCATCCCAATCCCCCTGCTGGTGTACTGAACCATGTCTCCCACCTGGTAGCGTCCCATCGGATATTTTCGAGCGTATTCAGGCAAGTATCCGCCGTAGAAGGGGATGCGGATCTGTCCGCCGTGAGAGTGTCCCGATAGTTGTAGCCCAAATCGCCCAGTTGCGGCGGTGTCATCGGCGAAATCTGGTTCGTGAGCAAGCATAATTGCGGCTCCAGTGGGGGGTAATTGGGCGAGGACGCGATCGAGTTTGGCTTGTTGGGCAAAGACATCACCAACGCCAGCAATATGCAGTGTGGCGCGATCGCGTTGGACGGTATAAATGGTATTTTCGAGCAACGTAATTCCTGCTTGTGCGATCGCGGTGCGGATCGGTGTAGGATCGTTGTACATATCATGATTACCCATGACGGAAAGGGTGCGATCGCGAGGATGTAATTTGGCTAAAGTGTCTAATAATTCTACATGTTGTCTGGGCAATCGACTGACGTGATCGCCCGTGATAACTACCAAATCTGGGTTTTGGGCATTGACAGTATCAACAACTCGCTCTAGCTGGGCACGATCGATCCCATCGCCAGCATGGAGATCGGTAATTTGAACGATCCGATAACCATCAAATACTCGATCTAATTTAGGTAACTTAATCTCAATTTGGGTAACTTCAAACCAATTGGGTTCGATTTTGTGGACGTAAATACTACCTAAGAATACGAGGACACAACCCATCAAGAGGATTCTAATCGCTCGGACTAGGAAGAATCTGAATTTAGGTATACGCACGAGGGATTAAGCTTTAGGGATGAGGGTTGAGATATTAGCAGTTAGGTTTTAGACGTTAGGTTTTAGTTTTTAGTTTTGAGACACCCTCACTCCCGATTCCCGATTCCCCCACTCCTAGTCGGCAATAGTACCCGAAACTTAGATCCAACACCGACTTGACTGGTAACTGAGATCGAGCCGCCACAACGGAGGAGAATATTTTGGACGATCGTCAAACCTAAACCTGCACCATTATTGTCTGGATCTGCTGCACTACGGATGCGATAAAAGCGATTAAAAATTTTAGGAATCTCTGCTGGTGGAATCCCGATCCCTGTATCGCGAAACTCTAATTGAACATATTCACCTTGCACGGAAGCTTGCACAAAAACTTGTCCACCGCTGCGTGTATATTTGATGCCATTGTGCAATAAGTCGATCGCAACTTGTCGCAACCACGTTTCTACAAAGATCGCTGAAGGTAAATTGTCAGGTACAGTATAACCCAATCTAATCCCCTTTTCTGCTGCCAATGGTTGATAGGTACTAACTATTCCTGGAATAATTTGAGACAGCTCAATTGAGACGATCCCAGCCCGATCCGTTGGTGCAGATGTTGACAATATTCGATCGAGTGCTATGAGTCTAGTTACACCGTTAATTAGCGAGTTCTGTCGATCGCATTCACCGCGAATTAGTCCCAGATATCTTTGCCGTTGTGGTTGCTTGAGGACTGGAGATTCGAGTAACTTGAGAGCTGTTTTAATATTAGTTAATGGCGTACACAACTCTTGCATTAGGTGCTCGATTAATTCATCTTTCAAGTCACCTAGGCTGAGTTCTAGAGTAGGGGGTTTTTCCATTAACCAAATTTTTTAGTAAGAGCAGCACGGGCTTGTTCGCGATCGTCAAAATGGATTTTTTCAGTGCCGAGGATTTGATAATCTTCATGCCCTTTGCCAGCGATGAGGACTCCATCACCAGCTTCGGCGAGCGAAATGGCGCGATCGATTGCCAGCGATCGATCGGCAATGACTTCGACACCTGCTGTGCGGTGAATTCCGGCTACGACATCCGCGAGGATTCGAGCGGGATCTTCGGTACGCGGATTATCGGATGTGACGATTACTAGATCGGCAAGTTCGGCAGCAATTTTACCCATTTGGGGGCGTTTGGTGCGATCGCGATCGCCGCCACAACCAAATACACAGATCACCTTACCATGAATGAAGGGACGTGCGGCTGTGAGCAGACTTTCCAAACTATCGGGCGTGTGGGCATAATCCACGATCGCGGTGATATTTTGTTGGGGTGAGACTTGGACTCTTTCCATCCGTCCGGGTACACCTGGAAAGTCCTCCATTGCTGCGACGATCCGATCTAATCCCATCTCCAGGTGTAAACATGTCCCCACCGCAGCTAGGAAGTTTTCGAGGTTGTAGTCGCCAACCAGCGGGGAGCTGAAGGTGATTTCACCCTGGGGTGTATGGAGTTTGCCTTTGACTCCGGTTTGTCGATATTCCAGCTCACTCGTCCAGAGATCGGCCGATGAGTCAGTGGTACTGTAGCTCCAGACTCGTGCGGCGGAGAGCTGACTAATCAATCTTTTACCATACTCATCATCCAGATTGACAATTGCTCGTCCAGTCAGATATTTATCGCTAAATAATAGTGCCTTGGCTTGGAAATAATTCTCTAGATTCTGGTGATAATCCAAGTGATCCTGAGTGAGATTGGTAAATACTCCCACCTCAAATGGACAACCCATCACCCGCCCCTGATCTAAGGCGTGAGAACTGACTTCCATCAGTGCTACTTGACTCCCCGCCCTTAGAGCTTGGGCTAGTTGCTGTTGGAGATCGACAGCGAAGGGGGTGGTGTGACTCGCCGTTTTTTGATAGCCTTGCCAGCGGGTGTAGAGGGTACCGATCAGGGCTGTGGGTATCTGCGCCTGGGCAAGTAAATATTCGATGATGTGGGTGGTAGTGGTTTTGCCATTTGTACCAGTGACACCGACCATTTTGAGGGTATTGGCGGGACGATCGTAAAAGTTACTAGCTAGAGCCGCACAAGCCGCTACCATGTCTACGGCGACGATGACATTTTCGGAACTTGGGGGATGTAAGGCGGCGGAGGCGGGTGAAACTACGGCTCCGATGGCTCCTGAGGCGATCGCGCCTTGCCAAAATTCACCGCCATCAACTCTCGTACCTGCCATCCCAATAAACAAGTCTCCAGCGGTACAGGTATGGGAGTTAGTTTTTAAGCCAGTTACTTCTAGTTCTAGATTTGGATGTTCGCTGGAGTAGCTGATTTGGCTTTGAGTCAGAAGTTCGCGTAGTTTCATAAGTGATGGTAAATGAATATCCTCAAAACAACTTTCATTCAGTTGACAGTTGACACTTCGGCTACGCTCAGTGCAAGCAGTTGATAGTTGACAGCGAAAAGTGCTGATGGGCGGGTACCCCGCCCAGTGTTCTTGGGGTTTCCCCAAGTGAAGCACCTTGTAATGGCAATCGCCAAGGCTGTTAGGAAATCGTCGTCGATGCAAAGTCCCGATGCGCGGACTCGATCCAGAGTGTCCTAAGATCTGTCAACTATCAACTGCTTGCACTGAGCGTAGCCGAAGTGTCAACTGCTTGCACTGAGCGTAGCCGAAGTGTCAACTATCAACTGATGCCGAGTATTTCTGCAACATTTGCTGCACTTGGGGGACACCAGCGCGGGGCGAAAAACGGGGGATAGGTCGTTCGGTGCCCTCGGCTTGTAAACATAATACAGGGATCTCGTATTGATAGCGATCGAACCAGTCGGGATTGGTGGTAATTTCTCGGATTTCAAGCTGAATGTCGAGATCGGTAATTTGCGCTAGTTTTTCTTGTAAGCCTTCACACAGATGGCAGCCGATTTTGCTGTAGAGAATTAAGTGCATGGGAGTTGAGCGAAACGAGCGAGTTTATTTAGTACAATACAATAACTGGTGAAGCCAATATCGATCGACCCCTTTGGCATTCCTTGGAGAGATCGGGGATCGAGCGAATATCTAACCAACTGGTGTTCTGCAAATATGTTTGGGGTGATTTCCATCTACTTTAGATTTTAGTTGGAAGTTGATGCGATCGAACTGGTCTCAAATTGAATCATCTTTCATTTTCTACACACGCCCCCACACTCCTACACTCCCTATATACTCCCGTACTGATGGAAGAGCTGCTTTATATTGAAATACCTACACCCGATACAGATCGCGTGCGCTCGTGGTTGCAGCAAGAATGGCAGCCAAATCTAGGAGTATCGGTGATTACCCCTGAAGGGTTGAGGTTGCAATTTCCAGCAGCAGCTACAGCAATAACGCCCAGCCCCGAATTATCAATTTTTGTGTGGTCATTGCAACGGACTACATATCTGAAAGTATTCCGCTGGGCCGATCGAGCGATTGCTGGCGAAGGTCAAATTCTGCGAGATTTGACTACAAAAGTACGTCAAGAATTTCCCACGACTCATCCCGCACCACCAGAGATAGATCCTCACCAGTCAATTTTTGAGGCGTTGGAGCCATATTACCCGACGACGGTTAAATATTTTCGGAAGATGCCAAATGGGGAGGCGGATCTTCAGCGGGTATATTGGTGGGAAAAACGTTGGCGAGAAGGGGTCAAAAATCCTCAGCAACCCAAGCAGGTATTATTTCGGAATGAGTCAAATTTAACGCCACTGTCTACTCCTAAATACGATCTCATCTACATTGGTGGTGCATTGGGTGTAATCCATGCGGCGGTGATGGCGCGGTTGGGTTATCGGGTGTTGTTGCTCGAACGCCTACCATTTGGGCGGATGAATCGGGAGTGGAATATTTCTCGTGATGAATTTCAACGGTTGATAGATTTAGATTTATTTACTCCGGCTGAGTTTGAAGGGGTAATTGCGCGGGAATATGTGGATGGGTTTAGTAAGTTTTTTGATGCTAATAATCCCCCAAATTGTCAGGCGAAGGTATTGTCTACTCCGACAGTGCTGAATATTTGTCTGGATGCCGAAGCATTATTGCGCGTGTGTGGGGACAAATTGCGTCAAGCAGGTGGGGAAATCTGGGATGAGACTGAATTTAGCCGCGCTGATGTGTCGGCGCAGGAAACGGTCGTAACTAGCCAGCATTTACCGACTGGGGAAACGAGAATTGCACGCGGTAGACTGCTGGTAGATGCGATGGGTACGGCTTCCCCGATCGCGTGGCAGTTGAATGGTGTCCACGCTTTTGATAGTGTATGTCCTACGGTGGGGGCAGCAATCGCCAGTGGGTTCGAGCCTCAAGTGTGGGATGCCAAATATGGGGATGTGTTATTCAGTCACGGGGATATCTCGCGGGGACGACAATTAATTTGGGAGTTATTTCCAGGTGCGGGGGAAGAGATCACGGTTTATTTATTCCACTACCATCAGGTAAATCCCGAAAATCCTGGCTCATTGTTGGAAATGTATGAGGATTTCTTCACAATTTTGCCTGAGTATCGGCGGTGCGATCTGGACAAACTAGTCTGGCGGAAGCCAACATTTGGCTATATCCCCGGACACTTTACGGTCAGTAGTAGCGATCGAGTGGTAGCATTCGATCGCTTGATTGCCATCGGCGATGCAGCCTCACTCCAATCACCGCTAGTTTTCACTGGATTTGGTTCTTTAGTTCGCAATCTCCCCCGACTCACTCACCTGCTCGATACCGCACTCAAGCACGATTTACTCGATCGATCTGCGCTCAACCAGATCCGCGCTTATCAAAGCAACGTCGCGGTGACGTGGCTATTTTCTAAGGGGATGATGGTACCGACGGGAATGTCTCTACCACCAGCGCGAATTAATGCGACGCTCAATACTTTCTTCGGATTGTTGGCAAATGAACCGCCAGCCGTCGCCGATACCTTTATCAAGGATCGTACCGATTGGGTGACTTTCAATCGACTTGCACTCAAAGCTGCTAGTCAGAATCCCGCTCTACTCTGGTGGATCTGGAAGATCGCTGGTGCTAAGGATATTTTCCGGTGGTTGGGTAGCTATCTAATTTTTGGTTTAGATGCGATCGTCAACTTCCTGTTTAGCGGTTGGATTCCAGCTCTAGCTACTCAAATCCAACCCTGGCTGGAGTCTACATCTCCGCGTCTGTGGTTGCGGTTATTGGCTTTTAGCTATACGCTCAAAGCTGGTACCACGCGACCATCTCCACCTAGTCCCAAGCTTAGTACCGATTCGCTGACTGTGGGGTAAACAGTTGATAGTTGACAGTTGATAGTTGACAGTTGCGGCTTGCGTTCTGGAGGTTCCCTCCAGGTCGAGCAAGACAAGACAGACAGCGATTCGCTCTTGCAGGGGAGTATGTCAATCTCCTATTAAGATTGTTTGAGACAGGTTCTTCCTAAAGGAAGATAGCTGTACCCAGAGTTTTAGATAAAGTAGAGGAAATCATCAATTTTGGATTCTCTAAACCTGAGTTGATGGTGGGTGATGTCAATTTTTAATTAAGGGAAGTGTATGAACGATCCACGATCGAATTCATTAATAGGTGGAGATCCAGAAGATGATGCCGATGATGATGCTTATCGAGCAGAGGTTAATGGCGACGAAGCCGTTGGTGGGACAACCGCAGTTACCAATCAAAATGACACCGAACAATTAGCTCAGGCGGCGGGCATTGTCGTCGATGATGGTTCGCCGCTGGATACTGAGGAAATGATCGAACAGCGCGATCTCGATCGCTGGGAATTAGATCCCGCATCAGCCATAGACATCTAAAATCTATGCTCGACAGATCGATCGGGAATAGATTCGTTCAGTTGACAGTTGACACTTCGGCTACGCTCAGTGCAAGCAGTTGACAGCGATTCGCGCTCCTCGGGTTCCCCGAGGGTTTAGCGGCGTTTTTATTCGGGGGGAACCCCCGAATAAAAAAACGACAAGACAGCGAATCAAGACAGTTGACAGTTGACAGTTGCGGCTCGCGCCCTGGAGGTTTCCTCCAGACTTTTAGCTGTAATAGTATAGTAGCGAAATTTACCGATCGCAGTCATGCCCAGTCGGGTTAAGATGTGTAAATAGGCGAATGAGAACCAGACTAGATCGGGTTTGGTCGATCGTAATTTCGGTTTCCTCGCTCATATTTACCAATTCCTATCCCGCTCAACATGACCGATCGCAGCTTACCGTTAACCATTGAAAATCCGACCGAACCAACGATCGATTGGTCTATAGGGATGGGAGATCGACGACTAAAAGCAGCGACGATCCTGGGGAGTTTGTGGGTGGGAGTTGCGGCGTTACATCTGATTAGTTGGGGCTATATCTTAGCATGGGCGATCGCGAGTATCTTTTGTCTGCGGGCACTAAAACTAGTCGCTACCAAAGTAGATCCACCGCCATTATTTATTCCACCTCAGACTTATCCATTTATTTCCCTAGCGATTGCTGCCAAAAATGAAGCAGCAGTGATTACTAGTTTGGTAGAAAGTTTGTGTAGTCTGGATTATCCCAGCGATCGCTATGAAGTGTGGGCGATCGACGATCGGAGTTCCGATCGCACCCCAGAAATATTAGATCGACTCGCCCAAAAGTATCCCCAACTGCAAGTACTCCACCGCACCGAAGGGGCTACAGGTGGCAAATCTGGTGCCCTCAATCAAGTCCTATCGCTGATGCAGGGCGAGATTATCGGCGTTTTTGATGCTGATGCCCAAGTTACTCCTGATTTTCTGTACCAAGTACTCGCCTACTTCCAAGCCGAAACCGTCGGCGCGATCCAACTCCGCAAAGCGATCGTCAATAGCGACACAAATTTTCTCACGCGCGGACAGCGGGCAGAAATGGCTCTAGATGCCTATCTTCAACAGCAACGTACTAGTGGCGGTGGCATCGGGGAACTACGCGGCAACGGTCAATTTGTCCGCCGGACAGCATTAGATAGTTGTGACGGCTGGAATGAACAGACGATCACTGACGATCTAGATCTGACAATTCGGCTCCATCTGACTGGATGGGACATCGAACTGATGCCCTATCCACCTGTGGGTGAGGAGGGCGTAACTACCTTCAAAGCTCTGTGGCATCAACGTAACCGCTGGGCGGAGGGCGGATTTCAACGCTATCTCGACTACTGGGACGCGATCGCCAGCAATCGCATGGGCACGAAAAAAACGCTCGATCTGCTCTCCTTCCTATCGATTCAATATCTCCTCCCACCCGCAGGTATCCCCGATTTCCTGATGGCATTGTGGCTCAAACATCCCCCGCTGTTGCTACCGATGACGGCTGCGCTGGGTGTGGCTCTCCCACTGTGGGCAACTTGGGTGGGATTGCGACGGAGTTATCAGCAAGCCAATCGGACGGTGAGTATCGCCAGACTATTTAGCCAAACTGCGATCGGATCGCTGTTTATTCTCCACTGGCTGGTGGTGATGCCGTTGGCGATCGCGCGGATGGCAATTTTTCCCAAGCGGCTAAAATGGGTCAAAACCCTCCGCCAAGCCGATCTCTAGCAGTATGTAATAAAAAGTTACAGATGAAAACTTAGAAATAATCAACAATGCCTCGATCTCTGGGCATACTTAGTGTAGATAGATAGATCCTCACTTAGCCCATTAACTGCGATCGAACAGTATGGCACAATAAATGGGTAGGTCTAGTATCTACACCCGCCGCTCATCTGATGGACTACTCATGCAGGATTCCCGCGAAATTGATTATTTCGGACAACGCATTCTCCAGATCGTTCAGCCCTTGGCGGCTAGTGAAGATCGAACACAGGTGCTACCTCTATTAGCTCAATCGGTAGCTAATAACTTCGCAGCGGATGGCTGCTGGGTATTGCAATATGTATCCCCAGGGGTGGTTCGGATTGCTGCTAGTGCCTGTGTCAGCCATCGTACCAACTCGATTTCGAGTCAATTAGCTCATCAGACGATTCCCCCGGCACCGACACCAACTAAATGGCGGATGCCATTACTCCCTGATTATCAGGTAATGTTGGTAGAAACTCGCAACCAAGGGAAAGTAACTGGTTGCTTGATCGTGGCGACAAAGGGTGTGGAATGGTACCGCGAAACAAAGTTGGTATTCCAAATCGTGGCTGACTACGTTGGGGTAGCCTTAATTGAGGCAGATCTTCAGGTGCAAGCGCAGATCTCGCAGATTTACCCTAAATTACATCATCGACTGACTCAGGCAATTGTCGAAAATCAACAGATCGATCGACTATTTGAACTTGCTGTATCGGACATGGTAGATGCATTACAGCTAAAACGCGGACTGGTTTTGACTCTCAAAACTAGCGATCTGCTGCCCAAACAGCCGCCAACTAATGTCATCGAGACTGAGGATGAATCATCGCTGGAAATCGACGAGTGGGATCGTCCGCTGACACCACAGCCCAGCTCACCATCGCCTGAACCCACTGTAGCATCTGCCAAAACTGCTACCCAGATTCAGATTGTGACGACGATCGATGTTCGGAAAAAAGCTGCGCTCCAACCATTACCGTCATCCTTTCTGTTAGAGGATTCTTACTTGTGCCAAACAGCATTAGCCAATGCACCGCATCCGACCATTTTCGATGGTAACATCCAGAGTAATCCAGTCGATCGAGCGATCTTTCAAGACGACAGGCTCCCGAGTATTGCGATGATTCCGTTGATGGGAGCCACAATTCCCGATCGCGAACCCACTGCGGCGATCTGGGGTTGGTTGGTACTCCAACACGATCGATCTCGTCATTGGCATCCAGTCGAATTAAAATTGCTCCAGTGCCAGATTTATCAAATTGCCCTAGCTAGACTCCAGCGAAAAACGCTGCAACAAGCTCGTACAGCGATCGCTAATCGCACATCCCAAGTTCAAACCAGTCTACAGCTTCAGGCTAAATTACATGATGTCGGTCGCAAACGCAGGGAAAAATTAAGCCAAGCTAACGAACTTAAAGATGAGTTTATTAGTAACATCAGTCATGAGTTACGGACACCACTAACGAGTATGTCTCTAGCCATCAAAATGTTGCGCCAAACCGATGTCGATCCAGAGCGAAGGCAGCAGTATCTAGATATCTTGGACGAGCAGTGTCAGCGCGAAATCAAGCTAGTTAACGATATCCTCAAACTGCAACAGTTGGAATCGAGACAACTAGAATTTCGACCCCAGCAGATGGCTCTCAATCAGTTTATCACCGAGCAAGCGACAATTGTCGCCGATCGATGGCAACAAAGCAGATCTCTAGAACTGTCTCTCCATCTACCTGATATCTCCCCCAAAATCCAAACTGATGCTGATAGTCTCAAACATATTTTGGAGGAATTACTCGTAAATGCAGGTAAGTTTGCCATTCCACATACGATGGTAGAAGTTTGGCTGACGATCGATCCACAACAAGCGATTTTTAAGATTGCCAATCTCAGCCAACCAATTTCTAGCGAAGATCTACTCAGTCTATTTGAGAGATTTCGGCGCGGTACTGGTACTACTCAACAAGCGATCGCGGGGACTGGTTTAGGTTTAGCACTAGTGAAATCGATGGTAGAACACATTCAAGGTACTATTACCGTGACGAGCGAACCTGTAGTACAATTGTCAACACCTCAGGGTGTTGACGATAACTTGCCCTTAGGCACAGGTAGACGCGTTGTCAACAGCACGAAAATCGCCAAAACCTGCTTCACTATTACCATCCCAACAGTACTCGAACGTCATTAGATTGAGGAAGCAATCCGCCATGTGGAGATTCGGATCGCGACGGCAAACATTGCCAGATTTGCCCAGCTCGGTAGTCGCTACCAGTCAGATCCAATTTCCGCACAGGTTTCGGTGGCAAAGGGCTAAATATTCACCCCTAGCTAGACAATATGATATTTTTACCGCTGCAATTGGATTGGGGCTAGATCTGTTGCGAGATGCGCTTTTACCTACTACAAACGCGCGATATCACCGCCGCCGCGCTCAGAAATTAGTCAATACTGCGATCGGCTTGGGGCCAACTTTTATTAAGATCGGTCAATCTCTGTCTACGAGAGTTGACTTTTTCCCACCGATTTATACTGAAGCTCTGAGTCAATTACAAGATCGAGTACCTGCTTTTAGCGTCGCCGAAGCCATCGGGATTATTGAAACAGAACTCGGTGCTCCACTCGACATATTGTTTGCCGAATTCGACCAAATTCCGATCGCGGCTGCGAGTTTGGGACAGGTACATAGAGCTAGATTACCAGCGGGTACAGATGTTGTAATTAAGGTGCAACGTCCAGGTTTGCAGCGATTATTTGAACTGGATTTTGAAATCATTGAGAAATTATTGTGGTGGGTCGATCGAGTCATCCCAAAGAAGAGATCGCTCGAACTCAGAGCGATCTATCTAGAATTTTTTATGCTCCTGTTTCAAGAAATAAACTATACCAATGAAGGTCAAAATGCCGATCGATTTAGAGCAAATTTTAAAGCAGATAAACTAGTTACCGCACCAGAAATTTATTGGAAGTATACGACGGGTAAGGTATTGACAATGAGCTACTTACCAGGGATAAAAATTGACGATCGTATTACCTTAGAAGCCTGTGGTTTTAACCCCAAACAAATTAATCAATTAGGCATCTGTTGCTATCTCAAACAATTACTAGTAGATGGCTTTTTTCAAGCCGATCCACATCCTGGTAATATGGCAATTATGGCTGATGGTAGACTAGTTGTCTATGATTTTGGGATGATGGCAGAGTTAAAACACATCTCTACCGATCGGATGATTGAGACATTTTGGGCGGTAATCCAAAAAGATGGTGTTGCTGTTACGGATAACTTAATCGAGCTAGGATTGATCGAGGAGGTTGAGGATATGCGCCCGATTAAACGCACGATCGAATTCATGCTCGAACGTTTTACCGATCGACCAGTCGATATCCGCGAATTCGATCGCATCAAGAGTGAAGTTACCACACTTTTTGTGCAGCAACCATTTAAGATGTCCCCAGAAATGAGCTTTATTATTAAAGCTTTATCTACACTCGACGGGATCGCTCGGACATTAGATCCCGAGTACAATTTAGTTGTCGCAGCACAACCTTTTATCCGCAACATCGCCATCTCCGAACGTGGTAATATCATTAGTAAACTCGGCAAAAAAGCGGTTAGTTATCTCAAACATAAACTAACTAAGCCTAGTGCTAAGGAGTTACTAATCCAACAACTAGAGCAACAATTGGAGCAAAAAGAAATCGAAATTTCGATGCGAGTGCAAACTGCAAACAGCTTAATTAGGCGGCTTTATTTAGTCATCTATAATCTTGGCTACTTGTGCTTGACTGGATTTAGTGCGATCGCGGCATTATTATTAAGTGCCTATCCATTATGGTCTTTAGGTCTATTTGGAATTGCTGGTTTAGGCGCATTAATTTGGCTACTATCTTTAGTCGATCTCATAATTAAAAACCGCTCTATCAAATAAGAACCATCATGAAGCCTACAATTTTAAATCAGTCAGAAGGTAGATGGGCTTTCGCTAATTTAGCACAGATGTTATCTCGATCGCTTTGGGTAGATCCAGGCGAAACCGCCTAGCACGGAGGAAATCTCCGCCTGAAAAGCATCCGCAATTATCAATTATCAATTAATTACCAATCTACACCTTC
>JAJAZF010000198.1 GCA_026785875.1 Chamaesiphon sp.
AAATTCTCATCAAATTATTCTAAGCTAACAGATTAGTGGATATATTTATACGGATCTTTTTAATATGACTTCTAATCTAGCTACTAAACTGCGTGAGGGTACCAAGAAATCTCATAATATGGCTGAGAACACAGGCTTCATCGCCTGCTTCCTCAAGGGGACTGTTGAGAAAAAATCCTACCGCAAGCTAGTTACCAATCTCTACTTCGTCTACTCAGCGATGGAAGAGGAAATGCACAAACGCGCCAGCGATCCGATTTTATCTAAAGTATTTTTCCCCCAACTCGATCGCAAGGCTGCGCTAGAACAAGACTTAGCCTTTTATTATGGTGCAAATTGGAAGGAGCAAGTAGCTCCCTCAGAGGCTACCAAAAAGTATATCGCCCGAATTCATGAAGTCGCCGATCGCGACCCCGCACTGATGGTAGCACACCTCTACACCCGCTACTTAGGCGATCTCTCTGGCGGTCAAATCCTCAAAAAAATTGCCCAAAACGCGATGAAACTCACTGACGGTGAAGGAACAGCGTTTTATGAGTTCGCGCAAATTCCTGATGAGAAAGCATTTAAAAGCAATTACCGTCAAGCGATGAATGAATTACCCATCGACGAAGCTAAAGCCGATGAAGTCGTCGAAGAGGCTAATGCAGCATTTGGACTAAACATGATTATGTTCACTGAATTAGAAGGTAATCTCATTAAAGCGATCGGTATCCAATTATTCAACCTCCTAACTCGCAAACGCAATCGCAACAATAACGAACTAGCTACTGCTGAGTAAGACTGGGGGACTGGGAGAATAGGAGCTAGTAAAATAAGGGAACTAAGAACTAATTATAGTTGCTAGTTCCCTCGCGCCTTAAAACCTAAAACCTAAAGCCTAAAGCCTAACCCCTAATTCAAACTCACTCCATCGCCGACAGATCTGTTGATGACAGTCTGGCGGCGAAATTTTGAGGCGTTGACACCAGCCGAGATCGAGATTCGAGCTAGACTCGATCGCAAAAATTAGCTCTGTCTGCGGCTGATAATTAGCAACAGCAGCTAGAATAGGATCGATTGCTGGAGTATGCACCAGCCACTCCTGCAAGTAGATGGACAATTGCGGCCCAGGGATATAGCGAAAATTGAGACTGGGTTCGAGATTGTCTCCCCAGTGCAGGTCAGAATCGTCGAGGAGATCCACCTCGCTACTGATGACTACTACCCCTCGATCGAGATTTAGATAACCTTGCCAAGCCTGATAGCCAATCTGGAGGAAGTTTTGGGTAAAGAAATTGGCGCGGCGGGAGCGATTATATTGCCGCATGGGTACGAGTGGGGGTAGTGAGGGGCGGAATTTTGGCGAGGATGCCTTGTTTGAGCGGTGCGGGACGTTCTCCCCAAGGTAATGCTCCGGTGGGATGCTGATAGTATTTTTCAGCACAGTCGAGAATATTACTTAGCGGGATACTCGGATCGTTGGTAGGAATATCACCAAACAAATATGTATGCTTTCCAGCCGCTGCAAAGGAAATCACACACGATCGACTACAGGCACTCATACAACCTACAGCTTGGATCGGAAACTCTGTCGCTAACTCCCACTTTTGGTGCAAAGCTTGGAGCTGCTGTAGTAGCCGTTCGCCCTCGCTCGTACCAACGCGCTGACCATCTTGCCACTTACTACCGCAAGTGGTACAAACAAATAAACAATGTTCTGGATTCACCTAATACCTCGTAGGTTAATTGACCGATATGTAGCTTCTGGCGGGCATTCTGACTCGATCGACGCTGATGCAGACGATTTACAGTTGCGGGACAGTGCTGGATTTTCACCAGGCTTTCCCCATTACTTTGAGTGACTGTTCCCCACTCAAACCAGATCGAATTTTCATTATACAGGTTCTGCGATCGCTTGCAAAAAATCGTTGGTGCAGACTCTGGTCTGAAGCATCGATCTTCAATACTGTAATATAGCAGTCGCCACAGCTCTAGTAGAATCCGAGCAGAAAGCAGAGTAAATACTTTCAGCCATTTAGCTTAATAACGATCGACTGTACCCCAATCTGGAATTTAAATTTGAGAAGTCGTAATGAGGGTGCGTCAGTGACAAGTTCAGGCTTAATGAGGTGACGGTTATCCGGTCTACCTTCAGATCTCAAAGGTTAGTACGATGTCAATAAGTTGTTACAAAAGTTGATATAAAAACTTTGAGTTAGTAATTAACCGATCGATTGCTCACGGAATTCAAACTGCAAGTAGCCAGGGGCTAGGTTGTGTTTGTCTATGAGCTGGTCAAAATTCCAACTGTTCATACTATTAATCAACCAAAAACATGTACAACATTGACAGAAACAATCCTTTTGGCGAGAATGTTCCTGCCCTAGACATGGCTCTTTTGAGTAAATTAATCGGTCAACAAGCTCCTTGTCGCCCAATTTTGGAGAATAGTGCCATTCTTGGCTGTGGCTATGTGGGCAGCGCATTAGCCGACTATTGGCAAGAGCAGGGACACTTTGTCACGGGGACGACCACCAGCGCAGAACGAGTTGCCCCGCTTGCGGAAATTGTCTCAAAAACAGTCTTGATGAAAGGTAATGACCTCGCGGCTGTATACTCACTGCTCGAGGGTCAAGATACCCTGGTAGTAAGCGTTGCTCCCACGGGTTTCCAGGAAGTAGATGAATCGACTTATGAAACTACTTACCTCACTACTGCGAAGAATTTAGTTACAGCTTTGAGCCAAGCTGCTAACGTCAAACAAGTTATTTATTTGAGTAGTTGCTCTGTCTATGGCGATCGTCAGGGAGAATGGGTAGATGAGACTTCCCAGATTCATCCCTCGGAACACAAAAGTCAGGTAATTTATGATGCTGAAAAAATCATCTTACAGGCAGCTAATGAACACCAAAAAGTTTGCGTGTTGAGATTGGGCGGAATTTATGGCCCCGAGCGAGAGTTAGTAAATATGTTTGGCGGTTTAGCTGGGATGACGATGCCAGGAAAAGGGGATCGCTTTATCAACTGGATTCACCGCGATGATATCATCGGCGCGATCGAATTTGCTCGGTTAAACGAGTTGAATGGAATTTATAATCTAGTCGATGACAGCCAGCTTACAATCAAAGAACA
>JAJAZF010000199.1 GCA_026785875.1 Chamaesiphon sp.
ACTAGAGCAAGTACGAGACTATATCGATCGACTATATCAGATGCCCAAGGTGCAAGCAGTGCAAGAGCGATCGCGGATTAGTCACTTGAAGATGTATCTCAATTACATCGGGCAAAGTGTGGATGCAGAAGGTGCGTTCTTGCGTGATATGCGAAAAGCACAGACTGAGGCGGAACTGTTTGGGGTATGCGATCGATATTTACTCGATCGTCCTGGCATATTTTCGGCAGAGCCATATGCCGGAATCTTTGCACGTCCTAAGTGTGAAGCTTAGATGTCACAATCAAAGATAGCCATCTCCAGTGCTAATGCTAGTGGAAGCAAAAAAGGAGGATCTCAAACCTGCTCTAGGTCAATGTTTAGCAGAAATGGTCGCGGCGCAGCGGTTTAACGCGATCGAGGGTCAATTAGTACAGACAGTTTATGGCGTAGTGACGAGCGGGACAGTTCGGCGGTTTTTGCAATTGACAGAACGGGTGGTTTCGATCGACTTAACTGATTATCCGCTGCTACCAGTAGACAATGTTTTGGGCGTACTAGTTTGGATGCTGCGCCTATAGCAATCCTAAATGAGAATCTAAAAATTTAGTACAAATTCACTATGCTTTAATCTTTATTTATCAATAGTTTGAGGGATGAGCAGATGTACTGATTTAATGGCAAATCAAATAGGATCGCTATAGAACCCATTTGAGATCTTTTAGTGGGGAAGGCGGGTTCGTTCAATATCGAATATTAAAATCGATATTAGCTAGCATAAACCCGCCCCTACAGATCCATAGACATACGATCGCACATCTTCTAAATCGACCGTAGGGGCGGGTTTATGCTAACAATTTCCGCCAAGCACTATCAAATCCAAACGAACCCGCCCATCCTCACCAATATCTGTCGCACTCCTTAAAAGATCTCAAATGGGTTCTATAGATTCGATCGATTTGGTGTGAGTAAGATTTGACATCGATCTAAACAAATGACGATCGATCGCCCATCGCATCTTGCAACATACCATAAAAGAACTTATCCAAAGGAATTCCCGCTGCTTGAGTCATCGCCGAAAGTACACTGGTTTCAGCAAAAGAACAGTATAAACCTGCTTCCAAGAAATAAGGATTACCCAAGGGGTCGATCCGAAAATCAAATAGACTGTAATGACGACAGCCCAAGGCTACATGACATTTTCTAGCCATCGCCCACACACTTTCAGTAATTGGATCGCTAGTGTCAATTACCCACGACTTGGTACTATCCTTGGCGGCAAAGTCCAAGTCTCCAGCATCATTTTGTTTGAGCTTGTCAGCATAACTCCGAATCGGTCGCGTATCGGCATCGAGTGCGTATTCTTCTAATGGTAAGCAGATTAGTTTACCAGCTTGGACGATGACTCCACAGCGAATCTCGCGCCCTAGTGGGATAAAGGTTTCGACAATTACCTCATCTGAATGAGTCAATGCGGTTTGCAAAGCTGCGTCATAGTCAGCGATATCTTGCACCAACGTCACACCGATCGAATTATCGCCGTTCATTGGCTTGATTACA
>JAJAZF010000200.1 GCA_026785875.1 Chamaesiphon sp.
AAACACAGCTAGTAGTCGCCGCAAATGCTGGTGCAGCCGATGACTTTACCGATACCATCAATCCCTACTTTGATGGGGATGGGGCGAGTGGCTCGATTTCTACTTTTGGCAATCGTCCCTCGATTTACTATACCGTTCAAGGTCAAGGTGTTGGGATGCGTCACAAATTAAGCGATACTACCGAACTGAGCGTGGGCTATTTAGCTAGGAGTGGTAACGATCCTGCGACAGGAAGTGGATTATTTGGTGGTGGTTATGGTGCCCTGGCTCAAGTCAGTTTTAAGACGGGCGAAAATTCTAAAGTCGGTGTAACTTACACGCGGACTTTTAATTCAGATCCAGGTACGGGTAGCCCGAATGCTAATTTAGGTGGGATTAGCAATAACTTCGGGTTGCAAGGTTCCTTTGAGTTATCTCCTCAGTTAGCTCTGGGCGGTTGGGCTGGCTATACCCAAAATCAAGCCGCTGGTGGCGACAGACAAATCTGGAACTGGGCACTTACAGCCGCTGCACCCGATTTGGGTGGTAAAGGGAACCTAGCTGGGTTCTTGGTAGGGCAAGAGCCGCGCGTTGCTGCTTCTGGGATCGATCCTGCGACTGGCAATAATACGACGGATACTAGATCTGGGCTGCATATTGAGGGATTTTATCAGTTTAAAGTCAATGACAATCTCAGTATCACACCAGGGATTATCTATCTCACAGCACCCAATCAGGATGCAAATAGTAGTGGTGCTGTAATTGGTGCTTTGCGAACCACTTTTAGCTTTTAGTTGCTGAAAATCCGATGGCACTCGATAATTTGCTGCGTTCCATAGCACAGGAGACGCAGCAAACGATCGATCGTTGAGATGCAAATAGTGGCAGTACCGATCTCAGTATCTTGCTAAAAACTTTTAACCTTCGAGCACTGAAATTAGTCAAACTTTAGTTGATTTAGCAAGCTTGCCCTCTGAAATCATCATTTCTCCTAGTAATAAGTGTCTGATACTACCATACGGAGTATAATGTTTTGCTAGATTTACAAAAAACACATTTTATAATCTTTCTCAATAAATGAGGAAGTTTTAAGATTGAGACTCGATCGCTCCGACTTAGTAGTTCATCTCGATATCTATGTTCAAAGCTATCTCACTCTCTTTAATCTCTGTGGCTGCAATTATATTTTTCAGCCATCGTCTATTGTGCTACATGCGCCATTTTCAAGAAGGTGGCTATAGCCGAAGGCAATTTAAAAATTGGGTGATTGCCAATGGGATCTATGATAAAAAAGGTAGTTCGATCGCGACAATGACAGCTCTAATGCTCGAACTGATCGAACGCGGCAAAATGACTTCGTTGGTAATCTGTACGCTCGGTGTGATTGCCTTGATCTGGCTGAGTATCTGGGAACAAGATCCGCGTGAAGCTAAAGAGTTTCCACTGCAACCAACTAGACGAGCAACGAGGATTTATAATCTAGCTTTGGCTTTATATTCGATCGGCTTGACATTGACGATCTTCGGTGTGTACAAACTCGGTGCTGGTGATGAAATTGCGTGCTACTGGCTGGTAGTTATCGTGGCGATTCAATCTTCACCACTCTGGCTGGTTCTGGCAAGCACTCTGGTACGACACTAGAGGACTCATAGTCTACAAAGGGTACCCACAAGCGGCGTTTTTATGCGGGGGGAACCCCCGCATAAAAAAACGACAAGAAAGGGGCACCCCTACAGGTTAATTGTGTAGGGGTGCCCCTTGTGGGTACCCTAATATCTATGCTTTTACTAGTCTTTATGTGTTAGTGCAAGATGTGAGCATATTTGATTCTGTGCTAAGACGAGCTAGAAATTATGAATTGCTCGTAGACAGCGAGTCTAACCCCCAGCGACAGCCGGAACGATACTCACTTGGTCGCCATCTTTTAGTGGTGTTCCAGTACCATCGAGAAAGCGGATATCTTCATCGTTGACATAGAGATTGAGAAACCGTCGCAATTGACCGCTTTCATCACATAGTCTAGCTTTCACACCAGGACAGCTCACTTCCAGCGCATTTAGCAACTCAGCAATACTATCACCGTCACATTCAATGGTAGCTCGATCGCTGGTGAATTTTTGCAGTGCTGTGGG
>JAJAZF010000201.1 GCA_026785875.1 Chamaesiphon sp.
GGTTCCTGGTTTGGATTACCAGTGTTCGGCAACGCAATCTTGTTTGATACTTTTGGAGTTGGCTGTTGTCTAGTGGCTAGCTATTGGATTTGGCAAGCTTTAGAACGTCGCTATCTCAATCCCACAGCAACAACTATCGGTAAATCTCAAAGTTATCTCATCAATCTCTGCTTCCAAATATGGATTGCGGGGTTCGCGCTACCATTAATTCCCAAGTTCAGATCTTACAATGATGGCGCGCTCATGGGATTAGCAGTCATGGATTTCATGACATTACTATTATTAATTCCCCTGCTATTGCCAAGCAAACAAGCATTACAAGATTGGAGCCGTCATCGTCGCGAACGAGTTACAGATCGACATCGCCAGTTTTGGCAACGCGAACTATTCCAGGATTTAATCAATGATGATAAGAGTCCCGCATTACTGGCGATCGCTATTAACATTGGCATGGCAATGTTATTGTGGACACCGATCTCAATAATTGGATTTAACACTCCTGCTAATGGAGTCAGATTTTTGGCTGCTGTCTGTTTAGCTGCCAGTCTGATTTTAATCTACGCAGCGATCGCTCATTTAGGTCTATTCCTCAATGTCCGCAAGCGCAATGTGTGGATTATGACGATTTTGGGTGGCGTAATGCTCTTGCCTCTGGTGGGTGCTTTTATCTTATCGCCTAATCATACTCCGACTGGAATTGCGGCAATTATGCTATTATTTTCACCGTTTGCATCGATCGGGATGATGCAGCTTGGTGGGGGAACTATCTTAGCCACGTTCGCAGCACAGTTGGTGATGTTTACAGCTTTGACTCACCAATTAAAACGGAAATTGCAGATCGTGGGACAATCACAGACTAAAAAACTATTAGCTCAAACTTGACGTTTGAGGCGATCTAATCAATTAACCCAGTTTCTCAACGAAGCTGGGTTTTTTAGCTATTGGTAAGATCTTCATCCTTGGGCTTACTTTTTGCCTTGCGGATCAGTTGCGCGATGGTGCGCGAGAGCGAAAGTCCAGACTCAGCAGCGAGCTTTTCCAACTTCTCACGCTCGATCGGATCGAGGGAAACATTTAAGCGATTTTTTTTTGTGCTCACAGCGCAAAAGTGGTGTAACTATGGTACCTATTGTCCGAGTTAGAAGCTTGGCGGGGAGGGAATATTAACGTTTGTGACAAAGATGAGGGAAAAACAGATTGGAGTTCACATTATATTGTATAAATTTAACTTAATAGGTAATACTAGTTATTGATGGCTCCGTAAGTGCCAACTAGTGAAAACTAGTCAGCCTCTCATATTAATACGAGAGTTTTCCCAAATTTATTAAGCTATGTTACGCACAAAGCGCAACTCAAGCAGGTAAATTTGAGATCGAAACTATTAACTGCATACAGGATTAAATATATGTTAGACGGATTCTCCAAGGTTGTTGCCCAAGCAGATGCTCAAGGTCAATACCTCAGCACTGGACAATTAGACGCATTAGCCGCAATGGTTGCTGATGGCAACAAACGGATGGATACAGTCAACCGGATTACTAGTAACTCCTCCACCATCGTCGCCAATGCCGCCAGAAGCTTATTTGCGGATCAACCCAACCTGATTGCTCCAGGTGGCAACGCATACACCAGTCGCCGGATGGCAGCTTGTTTACGCGACATGGAAATCATCTTGCGCTACGTCACTTATGCGATCTTCGCAGGTGACGCATCCGTATTGGACGACCGTTGTTTGAATGGATTACGCGAAACCTACATCGCACTGGGTACTCCAGGCTCATCTGTCGCTGCTGGCGTTCAAAAAATGAAAGCAGCAGCAGTCGAAATCGCTAGCAACACCAACGGCATCACCAACGGCGATTGTAGCGCGTTGATGTCGGAAGTAGCTGGTTACTTCGATCGTGCTGCTGCGGCGGTAGCGTAGTTAATTTAGTTGATAGTTGATAGTTGATAGTTGAGAGCGAATACCCAGACCATCGGCAAAGCCCGAGCGTCTTGGTTAAGGATAATTAGATAAATGTAGATAGAGGTAGGGTGGGCACTGCCCACCAACTAGATTTGCGCTACTTATCTGGTTTTTTAGTCAACCATCCCACCCGCATTCTCATCCGTAGTTTGTCAGTAATTTAGATAGAAATTAAGAACCAGCCATGAAAACTCCATTAACCGAAGCAGTATCTACTGCTGATTCCCAAGGTCGCTTTTTAAGCAGTACCGAATTTCAAGTAGCTTTTGGTCGTTTTCGTCAAGCTGGGGCAAGTTTAGCCGCAGCTAAAGGTTTGACAGCAAATGCTGAGTCATTAGCTAACGGTGCAGCTAATGCTGTGTACCAAAAATTCCCCTACACCACCACCATGCAAGGCCCAAACTTTGCAGCTACCCCGACTGGTAAAGCTAAGTGTGTACGCGACATCGGTTACTACATCCGCATGGTGACTTATTGTCTAGTTGTCGGTGGAACTGGCCCGATGGATGACTACCTCTTGGGTGGTTTGGCAGAAATCAATAAGACTTTTGACTTGTCTCCTAGCTGGTATATCGAAGCTCTCAAGTACGTCAAATCTAATCACGGTTTGTCTGGTGATGCTGCGGTAGAAGCCAATTCTTATCTGGATTATGCGATTAATGCACTGAGCTAGTAACTAGCTCAAATCCCGAAGTTATTTCCATCCGTTAGCGTTTGCGTTGGCGAGGGGAAATAGCTTCGGGGATTTTTTTGGCTGTCAGGAACGCGAATTAGAGTGCATCCTTAGAAGTCTCCAAAATCCGATCTGATTTAATAGCTGTAAAATGGAAAGGAAGTGCGGGGAAGACAAGTTAACCTATAGAACCCACTTGAGATCTTCTGGTGGGGGAGGGCGGGTTTGTTTGATATCGAATAGTTGCTTGGTGCGCTAAACCGTCGGGAAACCCGACGAGCGCGCATCCGCAAAATCGATATTAGCTAGCATAAACAAAGCGATCTACAGATCCATAGACATCCGATCGCACATCTTCTAAATCGACCGTAGGGGCGGGTTTATGCTATAAATTACCCCCAAGCACTACCAAATCCCAGCAAACCCGCCCATCCTCACCAATATCTGTCCCATGATTCATCCTGAAAAGATCTCAAATGGGTTCTATAAACCAAACAATTATGACCGATCCTGACTTACTGAAAACCTTGCTTCAGGCGATCGAGTCGGCAGATTCATCGACTCGGATGGTAGCTGCTGTCGAAAGTTTAGCTCAGGCACGTCTAGAAGCTGCTGTACCTAATTTAATTGCAGTTTTGGGATATAACAATCCTGGTGCAGCAGTAGCCGCCGTAGAGGGGTTGATGGCGATCGGTAAGCCAGCGGTTCAACCTTTATTAGAGTTATTGGATGGGTATAATTATGGAGCCAGAGCGTGGGCACTTAGGGCATTGGCGGGAATTGGCGATGCCCGGGCACTAGATCTGTTGCTGGATGCGGCAAAAAATGATTTTGCGCTGAGTGTCAGACGTGCAGCCGCGAGGGGCTTGGGGATGATTAATTGGGATGAATTACCGATCGATTCGATCGGTTCGGCTCAGGCTAGAGTGATTGAAGTATTACTCGCAGTATCTCAGGATCATGAGTGGGTGGTAAGGTATGCAGCAATTACGGGATTGCAGGAATTGGCGATCGCTAGTACTATTTCTCACCCCGATTTGACACGCCAAATCTTGAGACATTTCGATCGATTGGTAGACAGTGATGAAGATCTCACCGTAATTGCGAGAATTTGGCTAGCGCAGAAGGAGATCCAAACATATATTACTGAGATCCTAAGTCAGCAACCCGAACTAGAGCCAAAGATCGCCATCGATTGGCAAGCAACACTAGCCAAACTCTATGCTCGAAAACGGCAAGAGCAACCCCATCCCGAAGGCGATCCGCACAAGTTTCGAGAGGTGGCTGCGGCGATTTTCAAAGGTGAGTAATAGATCTAGCAACTGCTATAGATCTGAACACAAA
>JAJAZF010000202.1 GCA_026785875.1 Chamaesiphon sp.
ATTCTAGACGGGGTGTAGCGATCGCTTTGATATCCATATTTATGTTTACGTAAGGGTAATTTCAATAGTTTTTGGTTGCTGGAGTTTGAAGCATCATCCGGCTAGTGCTGACTCTACGATGCTCCAAGGGAGAGCCGCGAACAAGTGCCACACGCCCTTATTGTAGCAATTCTGATGAAAATCATCGCTACTACTCCCGAACCTGCGAAAAATTAGACATCTAGTGTAGAGGTGAATGGTGGATGGTGAATCAATACTGTCTATTTCTTGAGTGGGAAGGGAGTATGTATCAACTCACTCTAAAATATCGGTGCTGAAATTATGGTTAGCATTTTCGAGCCAGCAACTTAACAAAGAGTAGGGGGTTAAATCCCCATCTTAAAAGCCCAATTATCAACTATCAACTATCAACTATCAACTATCAACTATCAACTAATTAACTATTTCACCCAAGCTCGATCCCATCCAGTACCACCCACCTCCAAACCAGCATTATTACTATTGGCTTTAATAATTTGCTTACCCTGACGAGTACGCAGATCGATCGACAATACACCTTTGAGCGTATCCCGACAACACATTACCAATCCCTGTTCTGTCGGCGTACTTACCATCGTACCAGCAGAGTCAGTCGTACCAATTAGTTCTACCTGAAAATCTCCATTGCTAGCTTGAATTTTCCATTCTCCCCACGGTTGAATCTGCCAACTCATCTGCGAATTCCACGGTGCAAACTCATAAAACCTGTCACGATAATGAATGCCAATCATCCCAACTTCTTCCGTCGCCCACAATACTTTGCGTCGCCCACCACCTGCGGTAATCGCTAAACCAACTGTCTCCTCAAAGCTATTACAATTCACCCAAAACCACTTTTGGGGAAAAGAGCGTCCCCAATTTTTTTCACTATAAGCTGGCGCATTGATAAAATCATAGCGTTTGCCCCGCCACTCGATCCAACCTGTCGCCAAGCCATGCGCCATCAGCATCTGCCATCCTGGCTCAAAGATACTCAAGTACGATAACAAACCAGCGGTGGCTTGTTGCGTCTGCTGGGGCTGTCCCCAGCCATATACAGGGACGAGATGATAACACCAGCGACAGTCTTGTGCGGGTAATACGCCTTGATGCAAAGTAGCGGTAACTTGATAACCCTCAGTAATTTGACGATCGAATTCTGCAACTGACAATAATTGCGGAGAAATAGCTAATTTATCTCCCCAATGTCCTAAGCCCAGCTCGTCTTTTGCCGCCCAAAACTTGTGAGGATCTGGAAAAGATGATAGTAAATATTGCTCATCAATCCCTAACATTTGCACTGCGCCACCGCTGCGATCGCTTTTGCCTAAAGGATCTTCTATTGAATACATAAAAGCAAAAGATTCCCTAAGTTTAGGCAAAGTTACCCGAAAATACCACCCCTCAAAAAAATCCGGATCTACACCATTCCAATGATATCCACTATGAGGTACCCGCAAAATCTAATCTCCCAAATACTACTAATACCTAAACCCTAGACCCTAAAGCCTACCTAATTAACAAAGCAAGCGATCGGGAAAACTAGATATTCCCAGAAAAATAACTTCCAGATAAATTGATAGAACTCAGCGATCGATTCTTTTTTATCTAAATCTACGTCTCTACTATACCACCACAATAAGCCCAATAATCCAGTATGTGAAATCGCTAAAATCCAAGCATTAATGGATGATGAAATAAATATTCCCGCTCCAATTGTGCCCAAATAAGCAATAGTAATTGCCCACCGCGTCACGTTAAATACAGTGGTTTTACCCAATACTAGCGTAAAAGTCTGAATCTGGTATTGACGATCGCCTTCAAGATCTGGAACATCTTTAAAAATCGCAATGGCAATCGTAAATATGATAATAAATAGGGTTAGCACCCAAATAGTTGGCGGGATGACATCCGTACCTGTAAAAACTCGATTGAAGTGGGAGAAAATACCTAAATTAACGATACCGCCCCGAACTGTCAAGATGCAAAAAGCAGCGAGTAATGGATATTGTTTAAACCTAATCGGCGGTAAAGAATAAGCCGTACCGATCGCTAAACTGAGTGCAACTGTTCCCAGCAACCATCTACCTAATAGTGCAGCGATGGCGATCGCTAAAATACCTGTCACTCCAACAATCCACTTGCCTTGACTAATTGATAATTTACCACTCGCTAATGGTAAATCGGGCTTATTAATCCGATCGATCTCGACATCATACAGTTGATTTAGTCCGACAATATAGACATTTCCTGATAGACAAGCAATCCAAGTGCCTAACAGTTGGAGGATACTCATCGAAGAGATCGAACTATGCGTTGTAGCGATCGCGATCGTATAGAGTGCGAATACACTTAGAGTAGTACCAATAATCGTATGCGGACGCGAAAATTTCCAAAGCTGTGATAAATACATTAGGCGTAGATCGGATGGGATAGAAGAATTCTGGGCGTTGCTGAATCGGCGGATGATTTCTCTGTAGGGGTGCCTAGGAGTACCCTTAATCGATGCGGGGTACGCACAAGGCATTACCCCTACAAAAATTATTTGTGCGTTTCATACCTTAATTCAGCAACGCCGAATTCTGAACTTTTAAAGAAGTATGTAATCTAAGTAGACGTATATTTCTGGAGTTTAGACTAACTAGAGAATAAAAGGTAGCTACCGCAACTCTCCAGATCGCCTGTTGAGATTGCGAGTCAGGATATCCGTAAGCGTTACCCATCATCGATCGGTAGTCAGAAATGTCACAATAATTTTAGTTCCAAAAGCCTCTTAAATTATTGTGTCGATCGCAATTGAGTCTACCTCTATCCCTACCAAAACAAAACTCTGGATGCCAGAGCAGGTATTGTTTACACCTGCTGCCATCCAAGAACCCTGGGGACAAAAAATATTAGCCCGAGTCGAGTCTCTAAATTTACCCATTGAAATCCTGCCTCACAACCGTTTAACCGGACTGCGTGGAGAGAATGAGCGCGAAACCTATCAAATCTCCAAACGCACTTTAGCCGTCGTCACAGCCCCTCCCAGTAGTTTCAAACTCAGCCCCATTCCCCCTTCTGCTGACTGGCAATTTCACCTCGCCGAAGGTTGTCCAGCTCACTGTCAGTACTGTTACCTCGCAGGTAGTCTTCAAGGACCACCAGTAATTCGCGCCTTCGCCAATCTCCCGCAGACTTTAGCCAATCTGGGAGGTTATGAACGTGCAGGTGAAGCAACTAGTTTTGAAGTTAGTTGTTATACCGATCCGCTCGGAATCGAGCATCTCACAGGCAGTTTAGCAGAGTGTATTCGCTATTTTGGTACCCGCAAAGATGGATATTTGCGCTGGGTTTCCAAATTTGATGCCGTCGATGCCCTGTTAGATTTGCCTCACAACGGACATACCCGCTGTCGGGTGAGTGTCAATGCCGCGCCTGCTTCGATGCGCTTTGAGGGCGGTACAGCTCCCGTTGCTGAGAGGTTACAGGCGTTGCGGAAGTTGGCTTTACCGCGCACTCGCGGCGGTGGTGGCTACCCAGTTGGGGTGGTAATTGCACCGATTATGCCGATAGCAGATTGGGAGTTGCACTATACTCAGTTGCTCGACTCGATCTCTACAGCTTTAGATTTTGATTGCGATCTGACATTCGAGCTGATTACGCATCGCTTCACCCCTGGTTCCAAGGAAACTCTATTAGAGTGGTATCCTCAAACCAAACTGGAGATGGATGAGTCTACCCGCAAGGTTAAGCGCAATAAATTTGGGGGTACTAAGTATGTTTATGAGACAGATATCATGAAACAGTTACGGAGCTTTTTTGAGCGGGAATTGTCGCGCCGATTCCTCCAAGCCAAGCTCCTGTACTGGACATAATACATCCCGATTATTGATTAAGTAATGAGTAATGAGTAATGAGTAATGAGTAATGAGTAGGCGTAGGCGTAGGCGTAGGCGTAGGCGTAGGGTGGGCACTGCCCACCATCTAGATTGCCATTATCTATTTAATACATGTTTGCGCCCACCTACTTAATACATCACGATTAGCATCACCACCGCGAATTGTTGATGCGTTACTTTTGTCGCCTAACACATCCTACAAAAGTGCAGATCGCCAAAGTAGTCAATCTCTCTCAGATGGATGATGGACACCTCCCTCCTTAGAATGAGCAAACTCAGCTTAAACCTTTGTAGGCTGTTTGGTAATCATCTACCGATCGGGAATTTAGAATCATGGCTAGCGAAAGACAGATTCAGGATAAGCGCGAATCAACTCAAGAAGACTCGATCGAGAATGGAGCAGCACAGCAGGAATTAGTCGATCGATCTAAAGACAAGAAAAAATCCGAAAAATCTTCTAAATCGGCAACTTCAGAATCAAAACATGATGAACCTGCACAAAAGCTAGAATCACTTTCAGAAGAACTACAGGGCGACCTTAGCTCGATCGATCCTGATGTCGCACTGAAAACGATCGATGAATTATACAGTTTAGTTCATAAATCTAAGCAACCTGAAGCTAAAGAAATTGCTACAGGGCTGAAAGAATTGCAGAAACAATTAAAGCGCAAGGAGCCGAGCGGACACGAGCTAGGCGAACTAATCGGTCATCTGGGCGAGCAAACTAGCGAGATCGCTGCTGGAGCTGAAAAAGAACTCAGAGCACCCCTGCAACGCCTAGGGAAGCAACTTGTCAAAGTCGGTCGCTCGCTGGCTAAAGCTGAAGATCTACACCATCTCGAAGGGTTAGATGCCGTAGTGGATATATTGGAGCAAGATCCTAGCAAAAGCGATCCCAAATCCGCAGTCGGTGAGATCGATCGCTGGTACGACTTGCTACACAAATCTGAAGATGAGAGCCTCAAAGCACTCGCCACCGAACTCAAGCAACTCAAACAGCTCCTGAAAGCAAGTAAAACCAAAGGTGCAGATCTCAGTGAGAAACTGATCGAGATCGGCGATCATACAACCGCCGCTGCCGCCAATGCTGGTAGAGGTTTTAAAGGAGTCATCCAAAAACTGGGCAAAGTGCTGACAACATTTGGCAAATCCTTGTCATAGCTTGTATAGCCGCTGTCAAGGAGGTTAGGACATCGATTGTAGGGGTGGGTGCTTGGTGCGTTTCCATGGTCAACTGGGCGGGTCCCCCGACCAGTGGGGGACCCGACCGGAACGCATCCGCTTTATGCTAGAAATTCC
>JAJAZF010000203.1 GCA_026785875.1 Chamaesiphon sp.
ACCCTACATGACCTAGCAGATCCGGATTTTACCCCACCAATAACCAAACACTAGCTCTTAATTCAAATTCCACCCCAGCAACCAGAAGCATGATTGACTTATTAGAAAATCCTTTCCGGCTAGGCTTACGACAAGAACGAGTCCCCGAACCCCAAATCCTCACCATCTTCGGAGCCTCCGGCGACCTCACCCATCGTAAACTGATCCCCGCACTATATCAGATGCGACTCGATCGCCGACTCCCACCCGAAATCACGATCGTTGGCGTAGCCCGTCGCGACTGGAGCCATGAATACTTCCGCGAACATTCCAAAAAAGGGATCGAAGAATTCGGGAACGGCATTCAAGACGAAACCGCCTGGGAAGAATTTGCCAAAGGCTTATATTATTGCTCCGGTGACATCGACAAACCCGAAAGTTACCAAAAACTCAAAGCTTTCCTCAGCGAAGTTGACACCGAACGCCGCACCCTGGGCAATCGGGTATATTATCTCTCCGTCGCCCCCAACTTCTTCCCCGAAGCCATCAAACAACTCGGAAGTGCTGGATTACTTAGCGATGTTCAAAAACATCGCCTGATGATCGAAAAACCTTTTGGTCGCGATCTCCCTTCTGCCCGCGTCCTCAACCGTGTAGTGAGAGAGCATTGTCACGAAAGCCAAGTGTACCGGATCGACCACTACTTGGGCAAAGAAACCGTCCAAAACTTGCTGGTGTTGCGATTTGCCAATGCGATCTTTGAACCCCTCTGGAATCGCAACTATATCGATCACGTTCAGATCACCGTCGCCGAAACCGTTGGTGTCGAAGATCGGGCGGGTTACTATGAATCCGCTGGCGCACTGCGAGACATGATTCAAAACCATCTGATGCAGGTATTTTCTCTCACTGCGATGGAACCGCCCAACTCCCTCGATGCCGATTCGATTCGGACTGAAAAAGTTAAAGTCTTGGAAGCTACCCGCCTCGCTGATGTCAACAATCTTAGTCGATCGGCAATTCGGGGACAATATCAAGCAGGTTGGATGAAAGGCGACCAAGTTCCTGGCTATCGCGAAGAACCAGGTGTCGCGCCCGAATCAGTGACTTCGAGCTTTGTCGCCATGAAATTTATGGTCGATAACTGGCGGTGGAAAGATGTGCCTTTTTATCTGCGAACTGGTAAACGGTTGCCCAAAAAGGTTTCCGAAATCGCCGTACAGTTCAAAGAAGTACCGTGGTTGATTTTCCAATCAGCTTCCCGTCAAGCCAATCCCAATGTGCTGACAGTGCAGATTTATCCGAATGAAGGAATCTCACTTCAATTTGAAGCCAAAATGCCTGGAGCCGATCTCCGCACCCGCACTGAGCACATGGACTTCAATTACCAAGAGGCTTTTGGCGTGAAATCTTCCGATGCTTACGACAGGCTTCTCATCGACTGTATGCTTGGCGATCAAACTTTATTTACCCGCTCCGATGAAGTTGAAGAGGCGTGGCGGATTGTCACTCCCGCGCTATCAGATTGGGAAGCTAATACCAATCCCGATTCGGTTTCGCTTTATGAAGCAGGTACATGGGGGCCTCTAGCCGCCGAAGATCTGATCAATGATGATGGTCGTAAATGGCATCGCTCTTGAGTTTGTGAAGCGTAGTCTCTAGCACCCACCCCAACTATAAATGTGCTGCCCGACGGGCACCCCTGTCTTGTCGTTTTTTTTATTCGGAGGGAACCTCCGAATAAAAACGCCGCTCCTTGGAGGGGATTTTCCAAAGTCTAAAGCCTAATCCCTAAAGCCTAATATATGAGTACTCAATCTCCGCCAGTTGTCTCATTGCGCGCGCCGAAGGATGTTTCGGTTGCCGATATCGAACATGAATTAGGGCAGATCTGGAAAGATTATCAACCAGAGAGTCAGATTCAAGATGCGATCGTCGCCACTCAAGCTACTACCTTCACATTGATGGTGTACGAGCCAGAACCAACTCAGCACATGTTATCAGTGTTGGGCTTCTACAATGGTCCGATCGATGGTATTTTTGGCCCCGCTCAAGTCAAAGCAATCAAAGCTGCTCAAACTGCCTACCAACTCCCCAGGACTGGTAAACTCGATCGCGAGACGATGAGCAAAATCCAAGCTGCTTATCACGAAAGAATTGCCACCACTCAAGATACACACGCCCTCGCCATCGAAAAAGATGTCGATAATCGCGGCTATGTAGTCACCGATGCGATCGCCAATACCAATCCTCGGCGAATTGTCACCCTTTGTCCGGTAATTAGTGAAGACACTGGCGTTACCGCACAGGTGTCCGTCTATTGCCCCATGAAGAAGCAATACCTGAACACCCTCATTGGCAGTGAATACGTCACCTTACGCGCCACTCCAGATGCCTTAGAGCGCAACGGTGAGAGCATCGCTAATCTCGCCGTACCCGAATTTCCCCAATTCCTGTGGTGGAAAGACACCCCCACACCCACAAAACCCCTATTTCTTCAGCTAGCAGCACGAGCGCATTCGGTAATTTTTGACTCTGCTGAGTTTACAACTAGCGAAGCTGAATTATTGCAGTTGCATGAGATACTCGATCGCGGTACCCCCGTTATCGACCTCAACTGGCGCAGAATTGCTGGCTGGCAAGAACTCACCGCCGAAGCCTTCGATCCCCCAGCTCGTCGCAAAGATATCACCGAAATCGATCGGGTGGATGTCAATTATGAAGCAGGTAATCCCGCCCAAGCTCTAATGTTCCTCGGTTGGCTCTCCAGCCGCCTCCAATGGCAACCCGTCAGCTACAAGCATACTGGCGGCGATTATGACCTCCGCGCGGTGGATTTTGTCGCTCCCGACGGACGCAAGATCCATACCGAATTAGCTGGAATGCCAACAGCTAACATTGGTGAGATTCCTGGCGATCTGATGGGTGTGAGGCTCAACTCCACCAATCCTAAAGCCAACTGTATCACCGTCCTCTGTTCGGAAGTGGCTGGCTGTATGCAGATGGAAATGCGCGGCGGTACCCAAACCGCACGAGTAGAGGAAGTATCTTCCCTCTCAGAGCGGACTGCTGAAGATTTACTCGCTGAGTACCTCCAGCGGTGGGGACGCGATTTACTTTACGAGGAAACCATGATCGTAGTCGCTCAAATTTTGAGTAAAGTCGGGTAATTCAGATATTGTCGGTTGGGTAGAGCGAAAGCGTTGGCGTAGCCTCTTCTCGGAACGAGACGCTTCGCGAACGGAACGAGATAACCCAACTATCTCACCAACTATCCACCTTATAAAGGTATCGATCGCACATCAACCTCCAATTTATTGAGAGATAGCGATCGATTTGGGCTGATGGCAGTCTAAGATTGGTAAGTTACAATAGTGTCTAGATTAATGTCTAATTTCACTTCGACATCTGCCCAAGCAGAAACATGTCTTCAGCTATCGCAAGATCTGACCAAGATGTATAGACCAATATATCTCGTTCGGTTCGATCTACGCACTGGTGACATATTTATGTTAGCTGGAGAAGGAATTGAGATAACAATTAAGGCAAATGGGCTATGGAGATTTAACTAATGAAACCAGATTTTCAAGCTATGTCTCAAGCTGAATTGAGATCTTACATCATCGCCCATCCCAATGATGTGGAAGCTTTTGAAACTCTAGCAGATCGGGCTTATGCTAATCCAAATCCCCAATGGTATCAGCCTCAAGATATCGGCAGATTTACCGAGCTTTTGGAGCACGATCGAGCTAATAAAGCTACTGAATCTTCTCGCTAATCAAGCATACAGTAGATTTATTAGTGCGACAATAGCTACAAAGAAGGAGCAGCAAAGCTATGAACCAGGAATCTGAGTTTCCGTTTGAAAGATCAAGACGAGTTACACCAACAGAAAATCAAGAATTTCGATCTGCGTTGGTAGAACAGTTTGGGATCGATCTGAAAAAACGCGGTCGCTCAGTCAAGGAAGAAGACAAGTATGCTCCGATTTCTATTCGGCTTCACCCACAAAATTTTAGCCTGGGCGAAAGAAGAAGCAAAACAGCGAGGAATCGATTATCAAACAGTAATTAATGAAGTCCTATTGTCTCAAATCAGCTAAAGCTAACGCACCGATAGGAAAACCAAATAAAATCTCTTTCTAAATCTCTAGAGATTGACACGCTCGAACTTCTTCAAAACTGAATTAATAATCTTCCATGTTAGTAGATAACTCGGAGGTTGGATAGAGCGATAGCGAAACCCAACTATCTCAATAATAAACTAGCAGTTGGTTTTCATTCTTCAACCTAACCTATACATCTAAATTAATAATTTTCCATGCTAGACATCCGCGCTCAAATTGCTTCCGAACTCGACTTAAATCCGAATATCGTGCAAAATGTTCTAGATTTATTTGCCGAAGGAGCAACGATTCCCTTTATTGCTAGGTATCGGAAAGAGCGCACAGATGAGATGAATGAAATCGTATTACGTGAACTAGAGGAGAGATTTACATATCTAACAGAACTATCAGCGCGGAAAGAGAGTATTCTGAGTTCGATCGAGTCTCAAGACAAGCTAACGCCAGAATTACGCGCTAAGATTGAGAGCTGTCTGTCAAAAACTGAACTGGAAGATTTATATCTACCCTACAAACCCAAACGACGCACGAGAGCGACAATTGCTAGAGAAAAAGGCTTAGAACCGCTGGCTGAATTGATTCGTTCTCTAAATAATGCCAGTGCCAAGCCGATAGAATTAGCACCCGAAGCAGCTAAATATATCGACGAAGAAAAGGGTGTCAAGACAGCCGCCGAAGCTTTAGCAGGAGCCTCAGATATTATTGCAGAGTCAACTGCTGACAAAGCAAACTTACGTGCTTATATCCGCGAGTATATTCAAACTGAAGGTCAGTTTAGATCGAAGATTAAAGATGATGTTGCTGAAGGTTCGACCAAGTTTGAGATGTACCGGAAGTATACGGCACCTGTAAGTAAAGTTGCACCACATAATTTACTCGCTTTATTTCGTGGCGAGACAGAGAAAGTTCTCAGCCTAGAATTAGAATTTAGTGAAGATGATATCTGTGAATATTTAGCTACTCAAGAGATTAAGACTAAAATACCTGCAATTCGAGAATTTTATCGCTCGATGCTCAAGGATGCTTTCAATCGGTTGATGAAGACATCGCTAGTAAATGAAGTCAGAGCTGAGTGTAAACTACAGGCAGATATCGGCTCGATTTCTAACTTTGAAACCAATCTCCGCGAATTATTATTATCTGCTCCAGCCGGGATGAAACCGACACTCGCGATCGATCCTGGCTTCCGCAGTGGCTGTAAAGTTGCGGTATTATCAGAGACGGGTAAATATCTGGCTTATGAAGCTGTCTTTCCCCATCAAGCAGCAAATCAACGCCAACAAGCTGCCAATACAGTTAGGCAGTTTATTAAAAAATATCATATCCAATTAATCGCGATCGGGAATGGTACCGCCGGACGCGAAACCGACCAATTTGTGATCGAAACGATCGCCGATATCGAACCGAAACCGATTAAAGTAATGGTGAATGAATCGGGCGCATCGATTTATTCAGCCAGTGATGTGGCGATTTCGGAATTTCCCGATCTCGATATTACTGTGCGCGGGGCAATCAGTATCGGCAGACGCTTGCAAGATCCTCTAGCCGAACTGGTAAAAATCGATCCCAAATCGATCGGTGTTGGTCAATATCAACACGATGTAGACCAAAAACTACTCAGGAAAAAACTTGATGATACTGTCGAGAGTTGCGTTAACTTTGTTGGCGTAGATCTCAATACAGCATCCAAAGAACTACTAACATTTGTCTCTGGTTTATCTCCCGCAGTTGCTAACAACATCATCGCCTATCGGAACGAGCATGGAGCTTTTAAAAACCGCAAACAACTGCTCAAAGTGGCTAAATTAGGACCGAAAGCCTACGAACAAGCGGCTGGCTTCCTTCGCATCCGCGATGGTGAAAATCCGCTAGATAATACCGCCGTCCATCCTGAAAGCTATCCGATTCTGGCAGCGATCGCCAAGGATGTCAATATTCCGCTCACCGAGCCAACTAAATTAGGTTCGCAGCTCAAACAAGTAGATCTGAACAAGTATATTACAGATACCATCGGCGAACCCACCCTCCGCGATATCATCAGCGAACTCGAAAAACCTGGACGCGACCCCCGCGCAGAGTTCAAATATGCCACCTTCAAGGCAGGCGTTCAAGAAATCACAGATTTAGCCATTGGAATGGAATTAGAGGGGACTGTGACCAACGTAGCCAACTTTGGTGCCTTTGTAGACATCGGGGTACATCAGGATGGATTGGTACATATCTCCCAATTGTCAGATAACTTTGTCAGCGACCCCAATCAAATCGTCAAAGTCGGTCAAGTCGTCAAGGTCAAGGTACTAGAAGTCAATGCTCAACTCAAACGCGTCAGTTTGACGATGAAAACGGGGGAGGCGACAAATGCCGCACGCCGCTCCCCACAACAAATAGCATTCAGTAATCAGCCCCAAGCATTATCAAGCAAACCATCAAAAATATTATCAAAAGCTCCGTCGGTACACCCAGAATCAAATCAACCAGCGACACTGGAAGATTTGCAACGAAAGTTTGGTAAGAAAAATTGAGGTGTGAGTTTTGACAGAATATAGCATAGTATTAGAGACTGCAAACTACTAACCTTCGTGATCTACAATTACTCATTACCCCCATAGCTAAAAACAAAATATGACTTTCTCAGTACTCGACACATTTGCAGGTGCAGGCGGGTTTAGCCTGGGTTTCCATCTAGCAGGTGCGAAAGTTATCGGTGCTATAGAGATAGATAGTTGGGCTTGTGAAACATTCAAGTTTAATCATCCTGAAGCGACAGTTTTTCAAGGTAACATTACCAAAATGACTGACGACCTTCTTATTAGTACTTTTGGTTCTCTCAATCCTGATATTGTTTTAGGTGGTCCACCATGTCAAGGGTTTTCGATATGTAATAAAAATAGTGGCGACCTAAAAGATCCACGGAATTCACTTTTTGAAGATTTTATCCGTGTAGGTCGTCTCTTAAAGCCAAAAGTCATGATTATGGAAAATGTTCCTAACCTTGTAAAGGCTAAGACAGAAAGTAAAGACAACTTAATTGATATCATTAAGTATGAATTAACGAATATTGGTTATCATGTCGAATACCGTATTCTTGAGGCAACTGATTATGGGGTTCCTCAAATTAGGAAAAGGCTTATCGTTATTGCATCAAGTAGGAAGTTAGCAAATCCATTTCCTGAAATAACGCATACAATAGCAAGTCCAACAAATTATCTGAATACTGGACTTCAAAGATGCCCTACTCTGTGGGAGGCAATATCCGATTTACCAGAGATTAAAGCAAGAGAAGGTGCTGAAGAATCTGAATATTCTTATCCCCCACTCAACAACTACCAACAAATTCTTCGTGATGAAACAAGAAAACTTTCAAATCATAAGGCAATGAATCATTCAAAGCGAATAGTCGAACGCTTTGCTTCGATGAATTGGGGTGACTCAGCCTCAGACGTTCCAGATCATCTGCGACCCATCAAAAGGAATAGCACCGAGTTCTCAGAAAAAATTTACGATCAAAATAATCGCAGAATGCACCCAGATCGTCAATGTCATACTATTCCTGCTTCTTTTTATGCAAACTTCGTTCACCCTTACATAAATAGGAATTTTACAGCACGGGAAGGAGCTAGGATTCAATCTTTTCCCGATTGGTATGTATTCAAAGGTAAACCAACAGTAGTAAGTCATAAATTGTTGGAGCGAGAAGGTCGGTTCGCAGAAAAACATCTCTGTCAATACAATCAGATTGGTAACGCAGTTCCACCATTAATGGCAAAAGCAATAGCAGAAAACATTTTAAAACAACTTTGATATAAATATGTTTGTCCACGGTAATAATATAGAACAAAAAGAGAATCATAAAACAAAATATAGAGATGCTGAATCTAGACGTTACTTATCGGCAATTCGACTCGAGTACAACCAATGGAAGATTAAAAATGAATCATTAAAAGGGCCACTGCCAATTTTTTCATTAAATGATTCTGAACTGATTGAAAAGCGAGTTCATCTGTTAAACGACTATAAGGATTTTTTGGATCTACAGCACTATGCTGAAAAATTTGACTCTCGATCTAATCTTCATTCTTCTGTTCTAGAAGAATTCATGTATTATCTATTCAAAGATCTTGTATTTGGAATCTCCAAAAATGCTTTAATTGGCAAGTCTCACTCATTTAAAGATATCTTCTTTAGAGCACATTCTTACAAGGATATGGTTGAAAGACCTCATGCATTATTTGAAACAAAAGATCATGATTTTGCTATTGGTATAAGTATGAAAGCAACAATGCAATGTCAAGGCAATATTATTGCTGATGAATATAGTTGGGATATTCCAGCAATAGCTATTGAGTGTAAGACATATCTCGACAAGACTATGCTTCAAGATGCTTCCACCGCTGCCGAACAAATAAAACATAAAAATCCTAATGCAATGTATATTGTTGTAGCCGAATGGCTCAAACTTTCGGAATCAGTCAATCTGAAAAAATATAAGATAGACCAGATTTATGTGCTCAGAAAGCAAAAGAATACCGATCGCGAGTTTAGGTATGATGCTGATTATCAAAAAAATCCAATCTACTCAGATGTCGTCGAGCATTGCTTCAATAATGTGCGTGAATTCTTGACCGCTGATTGGGAAGGAGGCATATCGCATGGTTTAGATCGGGGATTCTTGATTTAGAGCCAGCAATTTATTGATAAAGAGAGTGTATATAAATTCTCTCAGGGGAGATCGCCTGAAAATTGACACCACACTCGAAAAATCGCGCTAAATTATAGTAGTAAGGTCGCCAAGGATAAACTGTCCTCACAGACCCCCGATCGTTCCACCTCCCGATAATTGGCATATTTCAACCATGCTGCGAATCATCACTCAGCACACTGAAGCTCAACAAGAGTTGCAGCGAATCAGTGCCCGTACCCACGACGACGCGATCGTCCATAAAGAAGCCACCGTCAACGAAATTGTGCAAACAGTCCGACGACAGGGCGACAAGGCTTTACTACACTATACGGCTGAATTTGACGGTCAAACTCTGACAGTCGATCGGTTGCGGGTCAGTGGTGCCGAATTAGATGCTGCTTATCAACAGGTGTCTAAGGAATTACTCAAAGCGATCGAACTTGCGGCTGTAAATATTGAAGCTTTTCACCGTCAGAGGGTGCCCAAATCTTGGGTCACATTTGGCGAAGATGATGTCGTACTGGGCAAACGTTACACTCCAGTCGATCGAGCAGGTATCTATGTGCCTGGAGGACGCGCTTGCTACCCCAGTACAGTGCTGATGAATGCGATCCCTGCCCAAGTCGCTGGTGTGCCCCAGATTGCGATGGTTACACCTCCAGGGGCAGATATTACCCTCAATCCTGCCGTCCTCGTCGCCGCCCAAGTAGCGGGAATTGAAGAAATCTATCGAGTTGGAGGTGCCCAATCGATCGCCGCTCTAGCCTACGGTACGGATACAATCGCCAAAGTTGATGTGATTACTGGCCCTGGTAATGTCTATGTCACTCTCGCCAAAAAGCTAGTTTATGGCACCGTCGGCATCGACTCACTTGCAGGACCATCCGAAGTCCTAATTATCGCCGATCGTCACGCCAATCCGATCCACATTGCGGCTGACTTATTAGCCCAAGCCGAACACGATCCAATGGCAGCATCGATTTTGATTACCACTGATGCCGCCTTCGCTACAGCAGTCCAAGCGGCTGTCGAACAACAACTTCAAAATCATCCCCGTCGGACTTTGACGGAGAAATCGATCGCCCATTACGGATTGATTGTGGTAGTTGAGACGCTAGCAATCGCCGCTCAACTCTCCGACAGGTTCGCGCCCGAGCACCTAGAAATAAATACTATCGATCCTTGGGCATTGGTCAATCAAATCCGTCACGCTGGAGCGATTTTTATCGGTGATTCTACTCCAGAAGCTCTGGGTGACTACCTCGCAGGCCCCAATCATACACTCCCGACCTCCGGTGCAGCTCGTTATGCTTCAGCATTGGGTGTAGAGACATTTATGAAGCACTCCAGCCTGATCCAATACTCGCCCACAGCTCTGAGGAAGGTCGGTAATGCTATTGATGCTCTGACCAAGGCTGAAGGGCTATTTTCGCACGGGGAGTCAGTCCGATTGCGGTTGAGCGATCCGACTGGGGATCGGCTCCGCCAACTAGAGTAGCCGATCGTGCCCACACCAACAGCGATCCACTGATGACTACCCTAGACTAGGTGACAAAGACAAAAATTGTCACCTCCACTTTGGCTAATCATCAAACGTGCAATGGCTAGGGGCTGTCGGGTAATTCCAGCGTCGGTGGTAGCGAACGTTTAATTGGCGCAGGTTTTGGTCTACTTGGCTCACTCTGGGGAACCAAACTGCCATCAGATCCTGATGGGCGTTCGGGTCTTTTGTCTCCCTCACTTGGAGGTCTACCGCCGCCTTTACGCGGTAGTTTAGCTCGGAGAGGGGCGACAAAATTGGCACTGCGGATCTCTAAATTGTTATCTGCTCTGACCACATCAAAATCCCAAAAATTACCAACCAGCTTTTGAGGGAGATCGCCAACCAATCGGATCTTAAAATATCGTTCTTCTTCGGTTTTTTTCTTGGGTGCTTGACGAATTTTGACAAAAATTTCTCGCGTCTCCCGAGACTGGTAGATTACTTCACCCCGAATTGAGAAATAACTATTGGGGATGTCCAGATTTTCGAGCGTGGGAATCGCTTGAAGTGCTGATTCGATCGGTTCTTGGGCATCAGTTGGCGAGTTGAGGGGCTTAATTACTAATTGCGGGTCCCACACCCCCATAATTTGGGCGTGGAGTTTGTTATCCTCTTTGCGAATGCGTGGATAGACTACCCAGAGATGAGATTGCTCTAAATCGAGGTGATTTTTGATCAAACTCATGATCCGACCGAGAATGACAGCATCAATTTCTGCGCCATCATCAGCCAACACCATCCCCTGATTGAATTCCTCGCTCGAAGGTACATATTTACCGAGAATCAAGCCAATCGCTCGATACTGAAGTGGTTCGCTAGCTGGCGGGATTGGGGTATTTCCCGTCAGTTGGATCATCGGGGGTAAAGGTGGGTAGTCTGCTGGATCTGGTTTCTTAGGTCGTTTAATCGGTTTAGCAGGTCTAGTTGCAGCTTCTGGATGCGATGGAGGCTGATTGGTGGGGAATTGGGCAGAACTCATAGAAAATTCCTTCGGACGGAGTCAAATTTTTCGATCTCCCTCTCATCATAATCGGGATTTTTGAGACAAAATTGTAGATACTGAACCAACTGAGCAAATTTAGGATTCTGGAAATGGGACTTCTGCTTAGAGCGTTCTCACATCCAGTCAAACTACCATGTCAGTGATTCGATCGACGAGCTGAATGATTTTAGTTACATTCGGTTGGATAATTATTAATGCCAGCTTATTCTAGCAATTTATGGTCAAATCCTGAAATCAATCTCAGATTGTGACTAAGCCATACAACTGAATCGTTCCCTCATCCGATACTTTAGATGCCCCACCTTTATGAATAGCAAAGAATTAGCCCAACATATCGAGCAGACAGGTAGCATTGGTAAATCATGGTTATTGGTACAGTTACGATTGCAAAAGCTGGCGGAAGAAAAGTCCGATTTGTCAACAGAAGACTATCACACCAGATTAGATGATATCTACCAAGACATGATGAATCTAGGTGAATGGTGGGTGGGTATAGAAGAGGATGTTTTTTAGAGTTATTTAGTAGGACTTACTTTTTGATTGAGAGATTTGTATATTTGCTCTTTTTGAATCCAATCTCGCCCAAGCTTAATCGTCACATCAGAATATAAGTTACCAGAACTATCGACTTTGACTTCCCCAAAGCCTAATAATTGAGATAAACCTTCGGCGACTTCAGGATTGCCTTTTTGAGCGATAAATTGACTGGTATCTAAGTCTTCTTTGAGTTTGAGTGTGGTGTCGATGTGGACGTTTTGATAACCTGCTTTGTTCAAGCGTTTGACTAGTCTGGCAGTAGCATCGGGGAAGTGACTGGTATCGTGAATGTTTACCCGGAGATTTTCGGCTTTGGGTTGCTCTAGAGAAATTATCCCATGGTCGAAGTAACGAGCCATCATATTTTGGATGCCTTTCCGATCGGGAAGCCAGTAACTCGTGCCATGTTTACCATCACCATTGTAGTCACCTGGCATCATCAACATCTGCATGTTAGATTTGCCATTTTGCATGGAGAAACCTCCCAGTGCTAGCAATTCTTCGACGGTGAGATTGGTATCGACGTGAGATTGAATGACTGAAAATAGTTGCGGAATCCTGGCAATTGTCATCGGATTGAGAGATTGCTCTAACAATGCTTTAACTACCATCTGTTGGCGTTGCATCCGACCGATATCACCATTAGCATCATTACGGTAACGCAGTAAGCCCAGTAGTTTGATCCCATCGAGATGCTGTTTACCAGCCTTGAGATTAACGTAGAAATGTTGGGAGTCATCCTGATATTTGATGTCCTTGGGTACAGTAACGGTGACACCACCGAGTTCATCGACGAGTTTAGCAACGCCCATATTATTGAGGCGGATGTATCGATCGATCGCCACACCACCCATCAGCTTACTGACTTCTCTGGCTGCTGCTGCTGGCCCACTTTCACGGTCTACAGCATTAATTTTCTCAGTACCATGCCCAGTCCGTTCGATCTTGGTATCGCGAGGAATCCCGAGAAAGATCGTTCGTTTAGTTTGAGGATCGAATCGGAGCAACATGATCGTATCCGATAAGCCATCTAATGTATCGACTTCAGCATCATAGCCATTTTTTTTCCGCTCCTTGCCGTCGCTGTTCTTGACATCTGATAGATTAGTTTTAATGCCCAACAACAGAATATTTACTGGTTTGGAGACTTCGGGTACCTGTAATACACTCCGAGAAAAAGCTTCTTTGCCATTTTGCTTAAAAAATGCGTCATCTGCGGCGGACAAAGTGCGTTGTTGAAGTGGTGCCGAAGTTAGGGAAACCGCTAAAAAAGCCCCAGCAGCAGCCGAACACGCGCCAATGCTACCGAGTCCCAACCAAACCCACAACGGCATTTTTCGCCGCTTTTTTGCTGGCTGCCGCTGCACCATTTGCGGATTGGGTTGAGTCGATTTGCGACGTTGCTGGTTTCCTTTTCTGGCTTCCACTTTACTCACGATTTAATAGGGGTTGGTGGGTTTGAATAATCACTATGCAATGTTTACAGCTCGATTTTGGAGAGACTACGCTCGTCCACAGGATCGGCTTTACCGCATTGTTCGTTCCGCTAGGGCACTAAATCCAGGCAATCTTAAAGATTTCTTTTGCCACAGTAGCATCATTAGCCATAAGCTAACCATGAAATAGCTAGAAGTCGCCATACTATTGAGAAATAATAGCCGAAATCCGACTGTAGACGCGCCTGATAAATCTGCGCCAACATTTAGACTCAAATATATACTCAGCCAAGTGAAGGCGAGGAGAATTGATAATCGACACACTGCTAATTGTCGCTTACCCTGTTGACTTCGATAAATTGCCCACATTGAAGGCAATACTCCAATGACAGGTATCAGGTAGAGAAATGTTTCTAACCTGTCGAGTGGATCGATAGCTTGTGGGCGTAGTGTCTCCGGTGGATCGTCATCCACTGGTTGCTGTGTATGTCGCAATAATGTCATGGGCTGTTGTTTTAGCGGTGCAGATAGTTTTTCTCCATATATCTAAAATCCCCAGTTTTTGACTATTTAGCACTATCTGGGGAGATTTTTTAAATTAAACGATGACTTGTCGCTGCTACCGCGACACCACGCATGAGTTTAGTCCCCTAGTTAATTAAGCATAAATTGGGGTCTAATCGATCGCATTTGCCTAAATGTGAATTTTCAACAACGCCACATTTATGACGCTCGGCTAATTTAAGTTTGACCTTTTCTTAATTATTGCAGGGTGTTGTCCTTCCCCACTAGTAAAAAAAGTCATTGACAAGAGCCAATCGGGAAAAAGTTTTCGATCTTACTTGCCAGCAACTGTCCACCAGGCGAGTCCATAAGCTTGGCGGGGCAGGTTTACAGCTTGACGGAAGTGGACGCGGATTTTGTATTTGCCTGGATCGCGAATTTTGTGAAAAATATGTTGGACGCTATCTACGGAGCTAGTCGATGACCAGACGCTGCGATCGAGTCTGTCTTCTTCAGCCCGCATCAGATAGAGATCGAGACGATTGAGACCACGCTCGCGAAATTGTTCGCCTAAATCGTACTGCTGATTCCCATTGGTATCTTGCAATTCTACCAGTCGATCCCAAGTCAGGGCGATCGACACCCAACTATTTTCAGCCAGGGGTCGATCGATCGGATAATCTCGGTAGCCGCCACTATCTACAGTCCGATAATCCCAACCGATCGCGGGTACGGGCAGTAGCGGCGGATACTGTCCGGGACTAAACTGTTGATAAGCACGGAACGCGTTTAGTTGACCCGCACCCAACTGATAATCTAATGGAATCTGTCGATTTCGATCGGCTTCTGATTCCGTCCAATCGCGATTATTTTTCGCCAGGATCGTCCGCGTCATCCCCAGCCGCAACCCATCTCCCACATCTTGAATTTTATCAGCAGAATTTAATAGTACAGCCTTCATCACCTCATGGCGACGAGAGTCGAGATTCCAGCGCGGACGCAGATCGATCGGCATCTGACTTTTGGTGCGTAATTGCCGATCTCCAAATTCTTGCAACAGAGCCACAGTCCCCGTGACATGAGGAGCCGCAAAACTGGTACCGTTGACGACGATCGCTTTACCAGCTAAATTATAGAGCTGGAGATTGCCCCCTGGTGCCACCAATCCGATCGATCGGCGATTACCGACGTTCACTTCCCGATCCTCAATACTTTTAGCAGTCCCCGTCGGCATTTCACTCAGGTTAGCAAAATCTAACTTGCGATAAATTCCCTGGCGGAGGTTGGAATAAGCGACATTAATCCCATTGTAATTATCCGTCGGGATCGAAATTCCGCCCTTACCCTGATTCCCCGCGACGATGTAAGTCACATTATGGACTCGCGCCGACCAATCCAAACACTGAGTAAATAGCGCGTTGCCGTCTAGCTTGGCTTGAGGACGAGGATCGCGTTCTAATGGCTCCCCAAAGCTCAAATTGATCGCGCGAACGTCTCCCCCATTCTGCGTGGCTATGTGTTGAGTTGAGCGGCATTCTTCCGGCTGTGCAGTGTCTTTGGGAATGCCCACCGCAGTCGCATATAGCCGTGCATCAGGAGCGACTCCAGGAAATCTTTTATCGCGACTAATCATCACTGATGCCACCATCGTCGCGTGCTGTTCGACATTTTTGTTGGCTTTAGCTGCCCCATCTTGATAAAAGATTTGTTCGAGCTTGTATTTGGGCTGTTGAGCCGTTTTGTCCCAACCAAACTGACCTGGACGACCAACCTCTACTTGGCCGATCGCAATTTTTTTACCTGTAAGATTGTAGGGAGACGCATGTAATCTCAGTGCATCAATTCCCGCACTACCGATGGAATTAGCGGTGGGTAATGCCCAACTCGGTGTGCTGATACTCACAATAGCCGCCCCCATGACGATCCGCTGCCAATGTTTTTTTAACAAGTTATCCCGCATTTAAATCAAATATTCTGAACTTACACGATCGAACCCCAACTCCCAACTCCGCTCTTTCTACATTTTGTTACAGTATTGCCAGTCCTAGCCAAAATTATCGCAAACTGTGAACAGTTACAATCCCTGTGTTTGGAGGAATCTCTCATGTCTGATACTCAAGTTTTCGTGGCTTTAGTAGTCGCGCTCATTCCTGGTTTATTGGCACTACGTCTGTCAACTGAATTATATAAATAAGTCGTCGAGCTAGCTGCTGTTGGCATAGCCTCTAGCGGATGAACATCAATAGTTGACTAATCTGGGGAGTAATTTACAACTACCTCCCAGATTTTAGATTTTTTTTAGGCATTATGGCTGTACAAGCCATCGAAACTTTTTGACAGGATTGATGTGACAAGTTGTATAATGGACAAAATTTCTATTTGGGTATCCTAGGTCTAATGAACGCACTACCTTCTTTCGATCCGCCACAGCACCCTCCACAACGACGGAAATCTCCTGTTTTGCAGCAGCCATTGGAACTCGCCGCAAAACCAAAATCTTCACCCCTCAATCCACAGCCGCGTTCTTCTGCCACAGCAAGGGTTAAAGCCAATCCAGCTTATGCTCATCGTCGTCAGGGATTGGAGGTAGTCACTAAATTAGTTACTTATTCAACATTATCAGTATTCGGCATTATAACTCTAGTCAACTCGATCGGCTACAATTGGTCGCAACAGCAGAAATTACAGCATCTTGAAACAGAATTGAAAGGTGCTAAAGTGCGAACCGAGAAAATTAATAGTAACTTCACTCGTGCTTTCGCTCCTGAATCACAGCAGAATATGATGCAGGAAAATAGCTATAAAATTGCACCAGATCGACTTGAGGTTTATCTGGTCAATCCTAATTCAAATCGTCCGGTTCCCAATCCTACCAGCAAGTAACTTTTGAAGTTATTAATGAGATAGAGACGATCGAACCTGTGGCTCAAAAGTACCAGTAAACTCGACTGGTGATGCGGGGGCAACAGCAGAGATATTCAGCCAGAGTTGTCCCCGCAGCACATTTGTGATAGCACCATTAGCGGCACCACTTTTAGAGACTGATGCAGCAAGCCGTAATTGTGATGGTTGGGGACAGATACTGGTTGGCAATAGCCCACTTAAATTTAGTTGCCTCAGCGGCGACGTTGCTCGAACGCTTAATCGTCCAGAAAATGTCGGACGACTGGCAATATCTCGGATATCTTTAACTAGACTAGCATTGAGATAAATACCAGACTGTTGGAGCCTAAGGAAAAGTGGTTGTTTTTGCAGACAATTAGGTAAATTTTGAGCAGTAATTAGATAATCACCAGCGATCGAAATGGGTGCTTTAATATTTGCTTCACCATAGCTAGTCACAACTTGAAAAAACACGATCGCACTACCAATAGCGAGACTATATAACCCGATCGATTTAGCCGAAAAAAGATTCATTAGTAATTATCGGTTATTGTTAATAATTATCGTGGGTTTAATTGTTTATGCCAACAAAGTGCCCTATTATGTATCCCCTATTACCTTGTCAAGTGTGAAGCTCAGGTGAGAGCCAAACTGACTATAGCGGCGGACAATTAACAGGGAAGAAACACAATGAATTGCTAACTTATTTGTGAAATTATCGAGGAGGGGTTTTCTACGTCCCCAAGTGCGCCCAATCCCTGTAATAGTGAGATCTACCCGACGGGAAATTTCCTCAATCTTGACGATTGGATCGACAGCATCAAGTGTCGAAAGCTTAATTCTCGCACTTATCTGTGCTGGCAAATTTTCTATTAAACTAGTCAGTTCGGTACTAAGTGCGCCATTGAGATTGGGCAAGGAGATTTGGATCAATTCCAACTGTCGATGGCGATCGTTCCAAAGCATTCTCAGGGCGATTTCTACGGCTAGATCGTCGTGATGATTGGCAGTGTAGGGAACTAATAAGGTTCGATAAGAGTGGGCAATGGAATCGTGATTCGCATCGATAAATACAGCCACATCAGCAGGGGTAGTTCCCAACATTTTAGCCACTTTACCGCCTAAACGATTGTTCCTGAAAGTGGGGCGATGCCAGCCTAGTAGTACGAGATCGGCGCGATCGAGTGCGGCAATCACAGCGGTTTTCTGAGCCACATCATAGCCGATTTGGACGATCGGTTGGAATATCGTTGCTTCTCCGCTCGTTTCGGTGGCTACGCCTGTGGGTTCGATCGTCTCAATTAGGGCATTTAACTTTTCTAATCGTCGATCGATCAGGCGGTTTGCCTCAAACGGGGTACTTTGAAACAGATAGTCCTCTTCCAACTCGATCAGGCTCAAGGGGTTAACCATCGACGACTGGCTGTCGTTTTGGGCGATCGATGTTGCTAGTTGCAACAGTCCTGTTTGAGTATTGGGATTAGCGACAGGAACCAGAATTCGATAGCCAATAGGTGTTGGTATTGGCTTACTTTCAGAGTAAAGTTGCGCCGATGGAACCTCGTCATCAAATAACTCAGAGGGTTCTGGCTGGGAGTGAAGTCGGATCGATTTTTTGGGATAAGTCCATTCCAGCAGTGGGGAAGTCATAAATGTAGTTACCAATGCCATAATTACTAACATCGTAAACAAGATCGGCGAAATCACTCCCAATTCCAAGCCAATATTCAAGACAATCAGCTCTGTCAATCCGCGCGTATTCATCAACCAACCCAGAGCTGAAGCTTCCTGTTTGTCGATATTGCAACTACGGGCGGCATAATAAGTACCAAAGTATTTCCCGACGATCGCTACTCCCAAGATTGCCGCAGATAATAGCCACAGTTCGGGACTGTTTAACAGTCCGATTTGAGTCTTGAGACCACTATAGGCAAAGAAAACTGGTAATAAAAATATCAATACAAAATCTTCAGTTTTCTGAGCTATTTCCCTCACCAATCCTGGATTTTTTGGCATCGCGGCACCGAGTAAAAATGCCCCGAAAATTAAGTGAATCCCGATCGCTTCAGTAATTAGTGCCGAAGATACTACCGCCATATAAATTACTGCCAGTAGCAGTTGTGACAGCTTCCCAGTGCGATCGTAATAAGTAGATAGCAGATTGAGCATCCAGCGTCCTACAGTCAACATTGCCCCAATGTAGAGCATAGAATAGATAATTATCGGTACGGCACCAGCCATACTATTTGTTCTAGTCACAGCAATTGCCACAGCGAGTAAGCACCAAGCTGTCACATCATCCACCGCCGCACAAGTTAACGCCAGAGTACCCAATCGGGTATTTTGGAGATTGTTTTCAGTGATAATTCGCGCTAATACTGGAAATGCCGTAATTGACATCGCCGCACCGATAAATAAAGCAAATGCGGTAAAGGAGACACTATCATTAGAAACGAGCGGGTAGATAACTAATGATAAAATTCCAGCGAGGGAGAAAGGGACTAAAATACTCACCCCCGATGTGACAACTGCTGTCTTGAGATTGCCACGTAAGTATTTTGGATCTAATTCCAACCCGATCAAAAACATGAAGAATATCAACCCAATCTGAGATAATACATTCAAAAAGGGAATGGCAGATACCGGAAATAACGCTCCGGCAATATCTGGAGCCAGCCAGCCTAATAATGATGGCCCTAAAGCAATACCCGCAACAATTTCACCGATAACTAAAGGTTGATTAATCGCTCTAAATGCCCAGCCAACTAATCGCGATCCACCAATCACAACCAGCACTTCAATCAAGATTAGGACTACTGTATTCATAAGGGATTAGGGGTTAGGTTTGAGAGAGATTTCCGCTTCAATGTCTATTTATCCCAAAATTCACCATTAGCCATTAGATCGAACACTAACTCGCTCACAGCTATAGTTGCCTGAATACTCCCGATTGTTGAATCGGGTTGTTCGAGCGTTTGTCGAACAACAGTAACATAGCTCCATTACAGCCAAGCTGCCACTTCAGACCAGCCTAAACCCTCTCGAATCACTGCGGGGGGGTCGCTTGTCATATCCAATATTGTCGAGCCTTCTATCCCTGGTTCGGAGCCATCATCGATGATAATATCGACCAATTTATCCAATCGATCGAATAATCTCGCTTTTTCTATTTCCATCGGCTCATCACCATCATCATCTTGAATATGTGCGGATGCCGAAATTACTGGATTGCCTAAGTTCTCTAGCAAGATTTGACAGAGTGTGTGTTTGGGTACCCTGATTCCAGTAGTTTTGCGCTTGGGATCTTGGACGAGTTTGGGGACGAGTTTAGTGGCTGGCAAAATAAATGTGTAAGTACCAGGAATCAAGTGTTTCATCAACCGATAGGCGGGATCGGAGACATTGGCATATTCAGAAATATTTGATAAAGACTGACACAAAAAAGTCAAAGGTTTGTCATTAGACATCCGCTTGATCTGACGGACTCGATCGACTGCAATCTTCGATTTGAGATCGCAGCCGATCGCGTACACTGTATCTGTGGGATAGAGCATCACCGCACCATTGCTCAATGCCGCCACAATCTCATCAATCCGTCTTGTCTGCGGTGTCTGAGGATGAACTTCGTAGATAGTAGCCATATTTGAATTGACAGTTGACAGTTAACAGCTCGCACTGAGCGACTTGCACTGAGCGAAGTCGAAGTGAGCCGAAGTGTTGACAGCGAGAGTAAATAGCGATCGATCTTACCTAGACTGTGTTGGAGCAGGTATCCGTGAATGCGATCGATCTTCTGCGTAGCAATTATTAGCCAAACAGTTGGATAATTAGATTATTAGCCGATATCTCTTCGATCGGGACTAATCGCAATTAATCGTTAAATCAGCAACCCAATTTCTAATTCTCAAATGATTAAAATCGCCTATTTAGAATGCCAAACTGGAATCGCTGGCGATATGTGTTTGGGTGCATTAGTTGATGCTGGCGTACCTGTAGCATATTTAAACGCGCAGCTCGATCGATTGGGCATTGCTACTGAGTATAAGCTCTGGGCAGAAAAAGTTCATCATAACGGGCAAATTGCCACCAAAGTACACGTAGATCTGACTGCGATTCATTCATCGATCGAGCATACCCACGAACATCCTCATCCAGTTGGCGTTGGTTCTGTTCCCGTGGAGGATCGACACAACCATGACCATGACCATCATCCCACACCAGTTAACAGTGTAGCGAATTGGGACCATCATCATCGTCATCACGATGACCATCACCATCACCATCATTACGATACCCCTCAACGGAATCTCCCCCAAATCGAAAAGCTGATTAGTGCGGCAAATCTGCCCCCCAGAGCTACACAATGGAGTTTGGACGTTTTTCGTCAACTCGCGATCGCTGAGGGTGCAGTGCACGGTATCGACCCATCTGAGGTGCATTTTCATGAAGTCGGGGCTGTAGATGCGATCGTCGATATCGTCGGTACCTGTTTGGGCTTGGATTATCTAGATATTGCCAAAATCTACTGTTCGCCATTACCCACAGGTGGCGGGACAGTTCGGGCGGCGCATGGGATTTTGCCCGTACCCGTCCCTGCGGTGCTCAAATTATTCTCATCCCGTCAGGTGCCAGTATATAGCAATGGGATCGATCGAGAGCTAGTCACGCCAACAGGTGCGGCGATTGCAGTCACTCTAGCAACTGAATTTGGCACACCTCCAGCGATGCAGCTCCAACAGATCGGCTTGGGTGCAGGAACGATCGAGTTACCCATTCCCAATATTTTACGGCTGTGGTTGGGCACTGAAACAACATCGATAGCATCCTCACCCGTGCGCCTGGAATATCTAGAAACGATCGAAGTATTAACCACCCAAATCGACGATCTAAATCCTCAAGCGATCGGCTATATTTTCGAGCTATTATTCACATCTGGGGCTGTCGATGTATTTACCCAACCAATCGGGATGAAAAAATCGCGATCGGGGATATTACTCACCGTTATTTGTCCAGGCGATCGATCTAGTGAATGCGAACAAATTATCTTTAAAGAGACGAGTACATTAGGCATCCGCCGCACTCAGCAAACTCGATCGATCCTCCCGAGAGCAATGCAATCTGTCGTGACTAAATATGGAACGGTACGGATAAAAGTTGCGCGTAATAATTTAGTTAATGATAATTCGATCGTCAATGTTCAACCTGAATATGATGACTGTGCGGCGATCGCCCAAGCATACCAAATACCGTGGAGAGAAGTTCATCAGTTAGTATTAATGACTTGGCACGATTTAGCTCGATCGTAAGTAAGGATTCTACTTTCGTATAATCTCTAATATTTGTGCCGTATTTTTAGAAGTCTTAATCGCAGTAACTAGAGATCTATCTTTTGATGGATGAAGTTATCGTCCTAAACATCAGAAACTTAGGCTAGATTAGACAGCTCAATACTTATCCAAATCTACTCCAGAAATTGGTTAGACTCAGCTAAATCCCGATTTTGAGCATCTATAATGGTTAGCAGTGCAACATCAAGTGTAGAGTAAGTAGTGATTCAGGCAGAGACGTTAGAGTTATTAGAATGGTCGCGGTTGTGTCAGCAGGTAGCAACATTCGCAGCGACTAAGTTGGGAACAATTGCTGCGAGAAATTTAGTCATCCCCAAGCACATTAGTGTCAGTCTGAATCTACTGGCGCAGACGAAAGAGGTGTATGACTTAGAAACCCGCTTGACTGGTGGTTTGTCGCTCGACGGGATCGAAGATTTTGGGGACGCACTCGAACGCGCTGCGGTGCAAGGGATGTTGTCGGGGAAGGAGCTGCACGAGATTGCGACTACCTTGGCGGGAATGCGGAAACTCCGCCGGACGATCGAGAGTGCAGAAAATATCCCCGTGTTGCAGGGATTGGTAGCCGACGTGCGGACGTATCCTGAATTAGAGCAAGATATCTACCACTGTATCGACGATCGCGGTGATGTAACCGATCGATCGAGTGAGAAATTAGCCGATGTGCGAGTCAAGCTCAAAGGACTGCGCGATCGGATCTACAAGCTACTCAATAGTTTGATCCAACGTCAAGCTAATGCGATCCAACAGCCATTAATTACCCAACGTAGCGATCGATTTGTCATCCCCGTCAAAGCTTCCCACAAAGATGCAATTCCTGGCGTAGTTCACGATACTTCTGGAAGTGGCTCGACGCTCTACATCGAACCCCATCAGATCGTCAATCTCGGCAATCAACTGCGCCAACTCCAACGCCAGGAACAGCGGGAAATCGAACTAGTGCTGACGGCTCTCACCGCCAAGGTGACGGAAGTTGTAGACGATCTAGAACATCTGCTGGTAGTCGCTACGACGATCGATCTCGCCACAGCTAGAGCCAGATATAGTCTGTGGTTGGAAGCCAATCCCCCCAGATTTATCGATCGAGCAGCAACTGAATATATTAACCTCCGCCAACTTCGCCACCCCTTACTACTGTGGAAACATCGTCACGAGGAAGGTGCTGAGGTTGTGCCGATCGACCTATCGATCCGTCCAGATATCCGCGTAGTGACCATCACAGGCCCCAATACAGGCGGTAAAACCGTCACCCTCAAAACTCTCGCGATCGTCGCTTTGATGGCAAAGGTGGGGCTATTTATCCCCGCTCGTGAGCCAGTCGAGATTCCCTGGTTCGACCTCATTCTCGCTGATATCGGCGACGAGCAATCGCTGCAACAAAGTCTGTCTACCTTTTCGGGACATATTCGCCGCATCGGGAGGATCTTGGATGCCATCGGCGAAGGAGAAACGGGGAACACGGAGCGGGTAGAAGGAGACGAAGACATCCCAATCCAAAATCCACAATCCACAATCCCAAATCTTTCCTCCCTAATTCTCCTAGATGAAGTCGGAGCCGGAACAGATCCTGCTGAGGGTAGCGCATTAGCGATCGCCCTATTGCAATATTTAGCCGATCGAGCGATGCTGACGATCGCCAGTACTCACTATGGCGAGTTAAAAGCTCTCAAATATCAAGACAGCAGATTTGAAAATGCTTCGGTCGAGTTTGATGATGTCAAACTTGCGCCGACTTATCGCTTATTATGGGGTATTCCTGGTCGCTCGAATGCCCTATCGATCGCTCAGAGATTGGGTTTAAATCCAGAAGTAATCGAGAATGCTAAATCTCAGGTAGTCTTGGGTGCAACTCAAGCAGTAAATGAAACGATCGCGGGATTAGAAGCACAGCGACGCAGCCAGGAAACCAAAGCCAATCAAGCGGGGGCACTCCTGAGACAGGCAGAAGCCTTCTATCTAGAAGTTTCTCAAGCCGCCACTCAGTTGCAAGCGCGAGAACAGGAACTCAAACTAAATCAGGAACGCGCCATTCAAGCCGCAATTACTGGAGCCAAAGGTGAAATCGCCCAGGTAATTCGCCAACTCCAGCAAGGGCCACAAACCGCTCAGGCTGCCCAGCAAGCCACCTCCGCCCTAGATGGACTAAATAATCGTCATTTACCAGCTAAATCGATCCCCAAGCCGCCTCCAGGCTTCAATCCGCAGGTTGGCGATCGCATCCGCATCCCTAAATTAGGACAAACTGCTGAAGTCCTCACCAAGGTAGATGATAGCGGCAATCTCAGTGTCAAATTCGGCATCATGAAAATGAATGTCGCTCTAGTTGATATCGAGTCATTGACAGGCGAAAAGGCTGCACCACCGCCGAAAAAATCCGCAGCTAAAGTTCCAGGTAAGGCTACTCCAGCGGCTGCCGTAGTCGCAATTCGGACATCTAAAAATACGGTAGATGTGCGGGGGCAACGAGTGATGAATGCTGAAACTGAAATCGAACGCGCGATCGGTCAAGCATATCAATCGGGTATCATGTGGGTGATTCATGGCAAAGGTACTGGCAAACTCCGTGAAGGAGTCCAAGAATTTTTATCCCATCATCCCCAAGTCGATCGATTTGAATTGGCTGGTGAAAAAGATGGTGGCGGCGGTGTGACGATTGCTTATCTAAAATAGCTTAGATTGTCTCACCATCTCAGCTCGGAGGAAAATATATGGTTTCTGTTGTGCCGATCTTAGCTCCATTGCTCGTAGGCGAACGACGGGTAGTTTTTAAAAATATTACTTGGCAGGGTTATCAGCAACTACGTGAGATTGTCGGCGAAAAACGTGCTGCTAAAATGATGTTCGATCGCGGAATTCTGGAAATTACCATGCCTTTAGAAGAACACGAATTTTCAGGTCGTTTAATCGAACTTTTCGTGCGTATTTTAGTAGTAGAGTTAGGTTTGAAAATTAAGACGATGGGTTCGACAACTCTCGATCGAGCAGACTTAGATCGGGGCGCAGAACCAGATAATGCTTACTATATTCAAAATCAACCCCTCGTAGCTGGGCGCAAAGTAAATTTAGCGATCGATCCACCACCCGATCTGGTTGTAGAAGTAGATATCACCCATACTGACATCAACAAGCCAGCTCTCTATGCCAGTATGGGAGTACCGGAGTTTTGGCGATATGATGGACGAGAATGGCTGATTTATCAGCTTCAAGGCGATCGATATACAGAAGTATCTAACAGTCCAACTTTCCCAATTTGCTCGAAGCAAAAGCTCTATGAATTCTTAGCAGTCGCTCAATTAGATGAAGTGGAAGCTGAGGTTAATCTTCGCCAGTGGATAAAATCTCAGTGTTGAGTATCCTAAAAAAGATAACTCGATCGCCTAATTATGCCCAATTATACAGATCTGATGATTACAACTACCAAACCAACGATTAATGCTTTGTGTCAACCCACCTCAGCCGCTTGGCTCGAACAAGCTTTGGGGAATATCGATACCATTTTGCTCGATCACTCTCATTGCGAACGCAAAGCAGCAGGAACCGCTGTAAATATGATGTTCCGCTATCCATCCAGCCAGAAATTAGTTCGTCAATTAACGGCAATTGCGCGAGAAGAGTTAGAGCATTTCGAGCAAGTCAATCAAATTCTCGAACAGCGCGGTATTCCCCTCGCACCGCTGAATGCGCCACCTTATGGGAAGGGATTGATGAGTCAGATCCGCACTCAAGAACCGCACCGAATGTTAGATTCACTGTTAATTTGTGGATTGATTGAAGCGCGTTCTCACGAGCGATTGGGATTGCTCGGTACCCATCTCCCCGATCCGAAATTAGCCGCATTCTATCGGAGTTTGATGGCATCAGAAGCTCGTCACTTTGGGATCTATTGGTTACTTGCAGATACTTATTACGATCGATCGATCGTCCAATCCCGTCTCGCCGAACTCGCGATCGTTGAAAGTGAGTTACTCTCTACACTCTATCCCGAACCAAGAATTCACAGTTAAGTTCGGAGTTAGGATTTATGTTCAAACAATATCAACATTATACGATCCGCTCGTGGCAACCTGAAGATCGGCTAGTTGCTGCAAAAGTAATCGAGATCGCCTTGGCTGAATATGGATTGGGTTGGGAGCCGACTGGCGCAGATCGAGATGTATTAGCAGTAGAGGAATATTATCTCGATCGCGGGGGTGAATTTTGGGTAGTTGAGGAACAGGGCGATATTGTTGGTACGAGTGCTTATTATCCCTGCTCGATCGACGCATCTGAGCTAGATATTCGCGGCAAGAAAGCCGTAGAAATTCGGAAAATGTACTTGCACCCGAAAGCCAGAGGACAAGGCTTAGGCAAGTATTTATTAGGGCAATTAGAACAGGCGATCGTCGATCGAGGTTATCGAGAGATTCGGATTGAAACCGCTAGTATCCTCACAGCCGCCGTGAAACTATATGAGTCGAATGGTTATCAACCGATCTCAGAAGTAGAGACATCTAGATGCGATCGAGCATATATTAAACAGTTGATAGTTGATAGTTGATAGTTGATAGTTGATAGTTGATAGTTGATAGTTGATAGTTGATAGTTGATAGTTGATAGTTGATAGTTGATAGTTGATAGTTGATAGTTGATAGTAGGGTGGGCACTGCCCACCAGATCGGGTTTAGGCGATTTTTATCTAATAAATATTTGCGCCCAGCTATTTAGTCAATACTAATATACCCATCATCCCACCTGCGATCGGGTAATGAGTTGCATGACTAAATCCAGCCATCAGCCCTAATTTTATCTGTTCTGTACCATTAGGAAAACGGTCTAGACTAGGGTTTAGATACGCATACTCAGCCATCATGCCCAATTCGGTTGCTTTGGGGACAACGATCGCATCTAGATACCATTGTTGAAAGCGACGGATTAAATTATTGTCGGGACGATGGAAATCGAGAATCGCTACCTTAGCATCAGTTTTTAAAACTCGGTGCAACTCTTCTAGGCATTTAGGAATATCTGTGACATTCCGCAAGCCATAACCCATTGTCGCTGCATCAAAATAATTATCGGCAAATGGTAAATCTAGTGCGTCGGCTTCTACCCAGTCAATTCGATTTAGTGGCGGATAAATATTAGCAATCCTTGCTGCGGCATTTTCTAGTTGCGCGGGGGCAAAATCAGCACCAATCACTGTCCCCGTAGTTCCGACTTGTTTTGCCATCAGTTGGGTGATATCGCCACTACCACAACAGATATCTAAGCAAGTATCTCCAGATCTGGCTCCACTCCAGGATACTGTCATCTGTTTCCATACCCAATGAATACCCAAGCTCAGATCGTTATTCATGCGATCGTATACTGGTGCAATTCGATTAAAGATTGCTTGAATATCTGTTGATGTATAATTTGATTTAACTAACATTAATAAGTATATATTAATAAGAATATTTTGATCTAAATTCAGTTATCTAGCAATCCTAAAGCAGTTAGGTGAATGTAACTGTAGGGTGTGTTAGGCGTAAGCCGTAACGCACCATTACCCGATCCCAGGGATCTGATTTAGGATCGATCGAGAGACATTATTAACAACGTCTCTATTATTTATTTAATTTAGCGGATTGGAAGCTACACACCAATTTCAGAAATAGAAGTTTCGACTGATGCTAACTTTTCAGCGTCCAGTCTACGCTTACGGGCATAGAGTTGAATTGTTGCAGCCATTAACACTACCAATCCCACGATTACATAACCAGTTAAATCCGTGGGCAAACTATCTTTAAAGATTGCCAATAGGACGATCGCGACTAAAAATAACGTCGGTAATTCATTAAGTCCGCGTAACTGTTGACTGCTCCATTTACACTCATCTACTGCAAGTTTTCTCATCAAACTTCTACAGTAGAAGTGATAGCCGATTAATAAGGCTACCAACCCTAGCTTAATATGCAGCCAATGTTGATGAATAATCTCCGGCTCTGTCGAAATAATACCGATCGCCATCGCGATCGTCACCAACATCCCAGGCGTGGTAATAATACTATAAAGCCGCTTTTCCATGATTTGGTACTGCTCTTTGAGAATGCCCCGTGCAGGTTCCGGCTTCTCATTTGCCTCAACATGATAAATAAACAACCGCACTAGATAAAACAATCCTGCAAACCAAACTGTAAACCCGACAATATGAAAAGATTTAAACCACTGATATGCCATAGGAAAGGGGGAATTAGGTGTTAGGTGTTAGGTGTGAGGGAATAGTGATAGGATTTAACTTTCAACTTTTAACTTTTGATTGGCAATAGCGCGAACAACTTTTAACTCGTCTTCATCTAGGTTAGGCAAAAAGGCTAACGGTTGCTACCGCCATCGAGATAAGCTTAATATTATGCAATATCAGTAGGAGTTGATGTGCCTTTTGATTTAATGCTCATGCTGGGTGGTTTGGTATCTGGGATGTTAGCTGGAATCCTGGGGATTGGTGGTGGATCGGTATTGGTACCATTGATGGTGGCTCTAGGCTTTACGCCCATCAATGCGATCGGTACTAGTAGCCTAGCAATTTTGCTCACTTCACTGTCAGGGAGTATCCAAAACTGGCGGATGGGATATATCGATTGGCGAAAAATTAGCTCGCTCGGATTACCTGCATTACTCACAGCTCAACTCGGCGCAGCTATCGCCCAATACATTCCTGCTGCTTGGCTGTTGTTTGGGTTTGCGGCACTGATGGTGACAAATATCTATCTAGTCGGGTTGAAACAGCGATCGATCGCGATCGAATCGAGCCTACCAGCCACGACAAGGCAGAAACTATTATCAAGTACCCTTACAGGCTGTTCGGCTGGCTTAGTGGCTGGTTTAGTGGGGGTTGGTGGTGGAGCAATTTTAGTACCTTTACAGATGCTGCTACTGGGAGAGACAATTAAGGTAGCAATTCAGACTAGTCTAGGAGTGGTTTTTCTTACCGCTGTTTCGGCAACGATCGGACATGGTATCAATGGTCATGTCTTATTTAGTCAAGGTATAATTCTAGGAATTGGTGGCTTATTAGGCGCACAATTTGGCACTCGCTATTTACCAAAAATACCCGATCGGATTGTTAACAATCTATTTCGCTTCACCCTACTGCTAATTTCTATTTATACTTTTATGCAAGGGATAAGTCAGTTGACCAAACATTAGAGGTTTAGAGCTTTCTGCCTAAAGGTACGCTAGTTGTTATTAGTCCGTTGCTACGCTGAGTCCAAGAAGTTGAATTCCATCACTATTCAATATAGCCTAACATGTCTAGTTCCATCGTTGAAATACTTTCTGCTGATGAAATTCGGAGAACGATCGTCAGGTTAGCTTCAGAGATAAATGAACGCTGTCGAGATTTGTCGCAGATAGTGCTAGTCGGAATTCAAAAAAAAGGTGTTCCCCTAACAAGAATGTTGGCAAAACAGATCGAAGTATTGGAAGGGATAAAAGTACCTGAAGCGGCTTTAGATATTACTTTCTATCGTGACGATCTCGATCTAATTGCCGTGCGAACGCCAGGTAAAACTGAGATTCCGGTAGACTTGAATGGTAAGACAGTAATTTTAGTAGATGATGTGATCTTTCAAGGTCGAACCATCCGCGCAGCAATGAATGCTATCAATGAGTATGGTAGACCTAAACACATTTTACTAGCAGTATTAATCGATCGAGGTCATCGGCAAGTACCGATTCATCCCGATTTTGTTGGAAAGAGGCTACCTACTGCGCGAGACGAACAAATCAAGGTCTATTTTCAAGATCCCGACGGCAGAGATGCTGTAGAGTTGATTCGGGCAACAACTCCGGTATAGACTACCAAAGCTGCATTTTGTCGCTACTTGTATTCGACGATCGTTAGCTACCTAGCATGGTAATAATACCTTGCTGTCCGACCAAAACTTCCCGAATTAAACTTACAATTCCTACCCAGACAATCGGGGTAATATCCACTCCACCAATTGGCGGAATTAGCTTGCGAGAAGGAGCTAAAAAAGGCTCTGTAGGTGCAATCACTAGACTAAATGGCAACTTTTGGCTCTCTACCTGTGGATACCACGTTAGCACGATCCGAAAGATAAATAAAAATGTCATCACTACCAAGATCAGGCTAATCGCGATGTTAATTAATTGAATGTTATTAGCAGTCATTTCGATTTGGGATTTGGGATTTTGGATTTGCAATCCAGATCCAGCGGTTTTTCGATCTGGATTGCAACAACTAAGATGATGAAGGGATATGTCTGATTGCTACACTTCTGAAGGGGGGTTAGGGGGGATCTGCTAGGATTTGCGAGTGCTTTTCTATCCGCATCCATTCATCCTCTAAGATTATCCCTCTACGCAAAAACTCGATGTTGGAGCGAGGGCATTTGAGCGCGCGCACGAGCTAGACGAGTGGGATCGATTTCGGCGATCGCGACTCCAGGTAGCTCACCAGCATCAGCTAAAATGATTCCCCAAGGATCGATAATCATCGCGTGTCCGTGAGTTTGGCGCATGGCGTAGTGGTTGCCAGTTTGAGCCGGAGCGATCACATAACAGCTATTTTCGATCGCGCGTGCTTGGAGTAATACTTGCCAGTGATCTTTACCAGTGTAAGCGGTAAAAGCAGCAGGTACAAACAACACGTCGGCACCTAATTTTGACAGATGGCGATATAACTCAGGAAACCGCACATCATAGCAAACAGATAAACCAATTCCGCCTAATTGGGGCGAGTGATAGACATCGGGTAGCTTTACCCCTGCCATGACTGTACTCGATTCATGATAAGTATTGCCATCGGGGAGATCCACATCAAATAAATGTGCCTTCTCGTATCTACTGAGTTCCTCGCCGTTGGGACCAACCAGTAGCGCGGTATTATAAACCTTCCCTTCAGTACCAACCGGAACCGGAAAACCACCGCCGACTAGGGTAATTTGAAATTTTTGAGCGGTAATTTTGAGAAATTTTTCAGTTTGAGTGGCGATTGCTTCAGCCTGACTGACTTTATCCTCTTCAGTACCCAAAAAGGCAAAATTTTCCGGCAGACTAACTAATTCAGCACCCCGACGAACGGCTAATTCGATTAATTCTTCCGCCTGAGCTAGATTTTTGGCTAGATCCGGTAGACTCGTCATTTGCACCGCAGCAGCGAGGTAGGATTTCATGTGTGAGAAAAGTAGTAAAATGAATAGGATTGGAAGTATTGACTAGCCACCATTGACTAGTCGTTAGTCCCTAGAGTATTTTGGCAAACTTTAGTCCAAAGAACAGACCCATCGCAATGCCGAACATCAAACCCATAAAACCTAGATAAGCGATCGCACCAGACATATATTTATCCTCTACAAGTACTATTCAATTACCATTAAATCACTGACTGGAGCCTAGAAGATAGCAGCCGATCGAATTAAAGATCCGATGTTCGCCTTCGACCCCTAAAATTTAAGTTAGGGATGAGGCTTTGGGCTTTGAGGCTCTAGGAATGGAGCCTCAAATACCTATTTATTGTCTGCGATTAAATCCCCCTTACCCATCATCCCTAAATTTATGGAATCGATCGCAGTTGCTCTAGCCCAAAAAACTTATGAAATCTCGATCGCCCCTGGAAATCTAGAGCGATTGGGGGAAAAATGTCGTGCGCTGGGATTGGGGGAAAAGATCATGGTGGTATCCAATCCAGCCGTATTTGGACTCTATGGGGCGCGGACGATCGCCGCACTAACGCAAGCAAACTTTCAGGTATCATACTGTGAATTGCCAGATGGCGAACGATACAAAACACTCAAATCGATCGAGAGCATCCACGATCTTGCCCTAGAGAATGGGTTAGATCGCTCGTCAACCCTAGTTGCTTTGGGTGGTGGCGTGATTGGAGATATGACGGGTTTTGCGGCGGCTACGTGGCTGCGGGGGATTAATGTCGTTCAGGTGCCGACGACTTTACTCGCGATGGTGGATTCCTCAATTGGGGGTAAAACTGGTGTCAATCATCCCAAGGGGAAAAATCTGATCGGTGCATTTCATCAACCGCGTTTGGTGCTGACAGATCCTCAAGTTTTAGCAACATTACCAGAGCGAGAATTTCGCGCGGGCATGGCTGAAGTCATCAAGTATGCGATTATCGGCGATCCTGAGCTATTCGATCGACTCGAACAAGCTAATGGACTAAAACAGCATGAGGTCAATCTCGAACTCCTGTCTACTATTTTAACGCGATCGGCTAGAGCAAAGGCGGATGTGGTGAGTAAAGATGAGCATGAATTAACTGGGTTGCGGGCAACTCTCAATTATGGACACACGATCGGTCATGCGATCGAAAGTGTTACTAAGTATGTAGTAGTCAATCATGGCGAAGCTGTTGCCATTGGCATGGTAGCTGCCGGACAACTGGCTGTGAAGTTACAACTATGGACTACAGCCGCAGCACAACGTCAAAATGACGTAATTCACAGCGCAGATTTAGCCACCAAACTACCAACAGGGATCGATTTAGACGAGATAATTAAAACCCTAAAATCTGATAAAAAAGTTAAAGCTGGTAAAGGGGTATTTATTCTCCCCACGAGGATCGGTAATACCAAAACGATCGGCTATGAGGTAGAAAATCCTACCGCCGATCTAGTTTCAGATGCACTAATTACGCAAGTTTTAACAGCTATGTTGCCGATTACAAACACTTAGATTGCAGGTATTGTAGTTGAAAATAGGATAATTCATAATTATTAGACAGCTTGTCAAAGTGAAAAGATCTTCATTTTTGATCGAGTCACCGTAAATGTCCCCTAGTCCTTCTGCTGCTGACTCCCGATCTCAATGACAGCAACAGAATGGCACCAGCAACCATCTACCGCAGCCACCGATCTTGAAATATCTCACTCGATTTACCAATTTTTCGGCACGGATTCCAGAACATCTGCGATCTGCGTGGCGGTGGTTGCCAGGTCCCATCGCTGCGGCGATGGCGATGGGATTAGTGCAACTTGGGGCAACTGCGCCATTAGATGATTTTGCATACAATCGGTTGACAGAACTACGCGGGGAGAGGGCTTGGGACGATCGAGTTGTTGTCGTCGAAGTTGATGATGAAAGTGCCGCTCAATTTAAAGACTTGCCGCTCAATCGCTCGCCTTACACAAAATTAGTCAGACTGCTGACTAAGTATAATGCTAGTACGATCGCCTTCGAGCAGATATTTAGCGATACTTCCCTCACTGACAATGAATTTATCAAAGCAATTAATGACCACAAAGCAGTAGTTCTCGCCCAAGGTTGGGACGAAAAAAACAGCCCAATCTCACCAACGCGGAGGTTGAAAGCCTCTGTTCAAGCAATCGGACACATCGACAAAATCAAAAGTCGCGATGGGGTGATCCGCCAGATCCAATTATACAAAAATCGGGTATATTCTCTGGCCTGGATGGCGATCGAAGGACACAATCTTACCAACGCACCTGAAATCAAACGACCACCAAATGATGGCGATTTTTGGATTAATTGGCCCGGTAAAGTTGCCAAAGCCAACCACTACTCGTTGAGCGCGATCCTCCAGCCTCAAAACGAGCGAGATCGGCAACTGCTCGAAAAAGCATTTAATAACAAAATTGTCTTAGTCGGGGTAACGGGGAATAATGCCAAGCGGATCGATACGCCATTCGATCGAGTTGAAGGTGCTGCTAGTATTTATCTACATGCGGCAGTTGTGGATAATCTCCTCCAACGCGCTCAACTTGAGATTGTGCCCAATCAATGGCTACTGCTGGTGCTATTGGGAGTCAGTCCACTATTGAGCTATCAGCTCAGTCGGCTGACTCACGGGCAACGATTGCTGGCACTTTTGGGCATCGGTAGTGGCTGGATTACGCTCGTCACAGTGGCTTTAGCAAATAATTATTGGTTGCCAGTTGCCGCACCGATTACTGTATTACTAATCACCACTGTCGGTGTAGCTTATTGCGAACGGCAATATACAGATTTTCTAGTTAAGCGCGAGATCGACAGGCTCTGGCAAACCCATCAGATCAATTTAGTCGCTCACCCACCCCGCTTTGGAGACAAGCAACTTCTGCCACCAATTCCAGTTGGTAAAGTGGCGAAATTAGCGACCATTGCGGCTGAATTGGGACGCGCACAATCTGCTCAGACAGCGATCGCTCATAGTTTATCGATGGGGTTATTAGCAACAGAATTGGACGGTACAGTCTGGTTTTGTAATTCAGTTGCTTCTCAACTATTAAGCATCAATGTTGGCGATAAAATCGAACACTGTCTGATTCCTAATTGGTTAACCGCTCGTGAGTGGAAAGAACGTCTAAGCGATCTACACACCTATCAAAGTTTACCTGTTAAGGAAGTCGAGCATAATCATAAGTTTTTTAAACTTAAATTAGAAGCATTATTTAATTGGCAAGAGATCCAACGGGATATCATTGATGGTAAGAAAATTAAAGAAATTGCCGTAGTTTCAGGATTTTTATTAGTAATTGAAGACATCACTGCATCAAAGCAACTTCAGTCATTACTACTCGATCGAGAACGTCAGAGTCGCCAAGAGTTAAGAAAAGAAAATATCGACTTAGAAAAAGCCCGTCAATTCGCTGAATCTGCGGGCAGGATGAAGAGTGCATTCCTGGCAAATATGAGCCATGAAATTCGGACACCGATGAATGGAATTATTAGTTTTACCGAGTTATTATTGGATACAAAGCTGAATGAAGAACAGCGAAATTTTATTGAAATAATTCGCGGCAGCTCTGATAACTTATTAAATATTATCAATGAAATCCTAGATTTTTCTAAAATAGAAGCTGGTGAACTGCAATTAGAAGAGATTGACTTTAACTTAACAAATTCGGTAGAAAAAACGCTAGAAGTATTAGCAAATAACGCTTATTCCAAAGGAATCGAATTGAGCTGTCGGATCGAACCAACAATCCCCAATAATTTACAAGGCGATCCGACGAGATTGAGTCAAATATTATTTAACTTAATTGGTAACGCGATCAAATTCACCGATCGAGGTGGAGTATCGCTGGATATTAGCGCGATCGCCACTACCGATCGGCAGACAAGTCTGTATTTCCAAGTCCAAGATACAGGCATCGGCATCGATTCGGATAGTCAAGACAAAATTTTTCAGTCCTTTTCTCAAGCTGATGCCTCCACCACTCGGCAATATGGCGGTACGGGTTTAGGCTTGGCAATCTCCAAGCGGTTAATTGAAATGATGGGTGGTAAAATTGGCGTAATTAGTGCCCCAGGTGCGGGTTCGATTTTTTGGTTCACCCTGACTTGCCGTCGTGCTAGTCTCACCCCAGCAATTAACGAAGAATTGCTACTCACTCGTCAACTAGCCCAAACACTCCAGGGGCAGCAGATCCTCATCGCTAGTAATTGGGATCACAGTCGCCATGCGATCGCTTCTGCGGCTGAATATTACGGTGCGACTGTCACCACGACTACAACTAGCACCGCCGCCATGAATCTCCTCCTAGCTGCCGCAGTAGTAGGCAGACCATTTCAGATGCTAATTACCGATCTCTCGTTCCCAGATAGCCCCAACACCACGCTCCCAGAACAAATCAGTCACTATCCCGAACTCAAAAATCTGCGGATAATTGCGACAATTGCCTTTAATGAATACGATCGCGCATCAAAACTCCAGCAGCAATCGACGATCGCCCAATACGCCTTCAAACCAGCCAAGCCGATCAATTTGCTCCACAGATGTATCGAGACACAATTAAGTGCCTCACCCGAGCAAAAGTCATTCGAGAGCATTACCGATCCCAAACCTCCCCAGCCCCAAATCTTGCCCCAGCCATCCAGTTCTAATTTGCGGATATTGGTAGCAGAAGATAATAAAGTCAATCAAAAAGTTGTCCTCAATCAACTCAAAAATTTGGGTTACGCCGCCGATCTTGCCTGTGATGGGGAAGAAGTACTTGCCAAAATTGCCTGCCAAGATTACGACGCGATTTTGATGGATTGTCATATGCCTCGGCTCGATGGCTATGCCGCTACCAGAGAAATCCGCATCCGTGAAGGTAAAGTGCGTCATACAATTATCATCGCCCTCACCGCCAGTGCGATGAAGGAAGATCGAGAATTAGCCATGTCAGCGGGGATGGATGACTTTTTGTCTAAACCCGTTCGCAAAGACGAACTATCCGCCAAAATCGCCCACTGGATACAGCAATTATCGTCGCTCCCATCTCCGGGCGATCCAGTTGACGAGCAGCTCCGCCCACAAGTCCACAACTCCCCAACAGATCCGCACCAAGAAAACGTCATCACTAACGCGATCGCCAGTAATCATTTGTAGAGCTAAACAATCTCGATCGCGCGAGAATATGTGCTATAATAAAAATTGATTCGGCCCCACGCGGTCGTAACGCCCAAACCTTGTCAGGACTGGAAGGTAGCAGCAACATGGGATGCTTATAACAGGCGTGGAATCCGAATCTTAAAAGTATTTGTTCAGAACGCGTATTGCCATAACCCGCTACACATCGGCAAACCGTACCAATTATTTCTAGCATTAGATTCGATCGAGCCTTTAAAATAGAAACTAGATCGAAGATATTTATCATTACCTTAGAACTTAACTATGGCTGGTCTAGGCGATATCGTTCAAAAAGCATTTTATCTTGGTGTCGGACTAGCGACTGCGGCTGGAGAACAAGCTGGTGAGAAACTTTCATCGATCGGTGTTCAAGCCCAAAAGCTCGCCGATGAAATGGTGGCAAAGGGTGAAATCACCACTGAAGAAGCCCGAAAACTGGTGGACGATATGATTAAGTCTGCCCAACAACAAAATTTAAATCAAGCTCCAACTAGCAATCCCGAACGCCCTAAAAAAAGCACCGAGCCACGGCGGATTGAAATCGTCTCTGACGGCGAAACCTCCTCATCCAAATCTCCTGAAGATGTCAGTCAGATGCGGAAGCAAGTAGAAGCCCTGCAAGAAGAACTCAAACGGATGAAAAACTCCTAGACTTTGCTGTGTTCTTCATTATCAGAAATTTCATTCCATAACACCCTCATCTTCTAGCTTATTTGCTAGCAATAGTTGGGGGTATTTTAATAGCTAGGCATATTACTGATAGACTAGCTCTAATTCTACCCGATCGATCGCAACTTCAAACCATTGTAATCGATCGATTACAATCCCAAACAGATTAGTCTCTAATCTTCATCAAACATTTTTTCTAACAACTCATCTTTTGTTAAACTGAAATGTTCGCTAATACTACGCAAGATAGAGTTTAAAGTCCCTATTTTAAGTGGATTGTGAGCAGGGATAGTGATGTGGTGTTGTCCGTTTTCTTGAGTAGTTAGACGAATGTGGCTGCCTGTTTGACGAGTATTTTCGTAACCAAAATTTGCCAGAAGTTGAATTAATTGTCCACTCGATAGGTTTCTGGGAACCTTTATGCAACAAAAACCTCATCTCTGACGATGTGTAGTCTAATGATTTTTGGACGATCTGCTGGTGTGTCAAAATGACAATGCACGGCATCTTTAACCATAACTTTCAAGGTTTCCAAATCTTCAGCTTCTGTGAAAATTGATTCCTGCAAGGCTTGCGCTGTATAGCCTC